>JBFZBV010000490.1:0-4998 GCA_041308285.1 Planctomycetota bacterium
GCGCCGGGCTGCACGCCCGCCGGGCCGCCGGCCCGGGCCCCGGGCCGGCCGCCGGAGAGCTTCTCGAACACCACGTCCCTGAGCAGGTATTTCACCGCGGGTTCCATCTTCCTCATGAAGAGCCCCGGGAAAATGCCCATGACGAAGACCATGACGATTATCGGGACCATGTAGGCGATTTCCCTGGGGTTCAGGTCGGGGAGCGAGTTGTTGGCCGGGTTGAGCTTCCCGAACATCATGCGCTGGTAGAGCCAGAGCATGTACACTGCGCCGAGCACCACGCCCGATGCCGCGAAGACCGCGTACCAGGGATCCGCCAGGAACGTGCCGAGCAGAATCGTGAACTCGCCCACGAAGCCGTTCGTGAGCGGGAGCCCTATCGAGGAGAGGGTGACAATCATGAACACCGTGGCGAACACGGGCACCTTGCGGGCGATGCCGCCGTACTCGGAGATTTCGCGCGTGTGCCGCCTCTCGTAGAGGATGCCCACTATGAGGAACAGTGCCCCGGTCGAGATCCCGTGGTTCAGCATCTGGTATATTCCGCCGGTCACCCCTTCGACGTTGAGGGCGAACAGCCCGAGCATCACGAATCCGAGGTGGCTCACCGAGGAGTACGCGATGAGCTTCTTTATGTCGTCCTGGGCGAGCGCCATGAGCGCGCCGTATATTATCCCCACGACCGACAGGACCGTGAGCACGCCGAGCAGGTTCGCCTGGATCCCGAGGACCGGGACGGAGAAGTCCTGAATCAGGGCCGCGGGGAAGAGCGGGATGGCGAACCTTATGAATCCGTAGGTGCCCATCTTCAGCAGGACTCCTGCGAGGATGACCGAGCCGGCCGTGGGGGCCTCGACGTGCGCGTCGGGCAGCCACGTGTGCAGGGGGAACATTGGGACCTTGATGGCGAACGAGAAGGCGAACGCGAGGAAGAGCCACCACTGCTCCTTCGGCGTCAGGTTCCCGAGCGCGCCGTAGAGCGTGACCACGTCGAACGTGTGTTCCGGCCTGGCCGAGTTGTAGACGTAGAGGATGGCGATGAACATGAGCAGGCTGCCGACCATGGTGTACAGGAAGAACTTGATGGCCGCGTAAATCCTGCGCTCCCCGCCCCACACGCCTATGAGGAGGAACATGGGGATGAGCATGACTTCCCAGAACACGTAGAACAGGAAAAGGTCCATGGCGCAGAGCGTGCCAATCATGGCCGACTCGAGGAACAGGAGCGCCGCGTAGAACTCCTTCTCCCTCTTCTGTATGTACGTGAACGACGCCAGCACGCAAATCGGCGTGAGGAAGGTCGAGAGCAGGACCAGGAACAGGCTTATGCCGTCGACTCCGACCTTGTAGTGGATGTTGAAGGCCTCAATCCACACCCTGTCTTCGACGAAGGCGAACCCCGCTCCCGAGGGGAACTTGAAGTACAGGGCCAGCGACAGGAGGAAGACCACGAGGGAGATGACGAGCCCGAGAATCTTCATCTCCTTCTCGTTCTCCCTCCGGAAGAACAGCAGTGCCGCCCCCCCGACTGCCGGGAGGAATATGATGGTCGTGAGCAGCGGTATGTTCGACAGCATTTTTATCTCTTGCTACTTGAGAACCTGAAGGATGAGGTACCAAAGGACCACGAGGACGCCGACGAGCACCGTTACTGCGTAGGACCCGATGAACCCGGTCTGGAGGTTCCTGAAGACCGTGCTCGCCCACTTGACCAGGATTCCCGCGAGGTTGACAAGGCCGTCTATTATCACCACGTCGACGAACAGCCACAGCGCAATCGATCCGAAGTATATCGGCTTGATGATCAACGCTTCGTAGATTTCGTCGACCCAGTACTTGTTGAGCGAGAACTTGTACATCGCCCTCGTGAGGTAGACCTGCACCGCGAGCTTCTCGAGGAGCGGCCTTGCCCTCGTGTACACGAGCCAGGACAGGGCCGACGCTCCGAGTGCGAGGGCCACGGAAGCCGCGAGGGACGCCCATTCGGCGCCGACGTTCCCCTCTCCGTGATGGGCCGCCGCCTTGCCGCCAAGGGCCAGGAAATCCTTGAACCAGGCGAACTTGCCGTGCCCTATCACGCCCGGCAGCCATATGAACCCGCCCACGGCGGCCAGGAACGCGAGGATGACGAGCGGGATTGTCATGGAGCTGGGCGACTCGTGGAGGTGCTTGCGGGTCTCCTCGCCGAACCTGGGTTCGCCGAGGAACGTGAGCACGACGAGGCGGAACATGTAGAACGCGGTGAACACGGCCGCGAGGAGGCCCACGCCGTACAGCACGTAGAACAGCGTCCCGCCGCCAGGGCCCATGGCCTTCTCGAGGGTCTTCCACAGAATCTCGTCCTTCGAGAAGAAGCCGGCGAAAAGGGGCCAGCCGGATATGGCCATGGTGGACACGAGCATGGTCCAGAAGGTAATCGGCATCCACTTGCGGAGCCCGCCCATCCTCCGCATGTCGAGCTCGCCTGACATGGCGTGCATCACGGACCCGGCGCAGAGGAAGAGGCAGGCCTTGAAGAACGCGTGCGTGATGAGGTGGAAGATGCCCGCTCCGAACGCCGCCACGCCCATGGCCAGGAACATGTATCCGAGCTGGGAGATGGTGGAGTACGCGAGCACCTTCTTTATGTCGTTCTGGGTGACCGCTATCGTGGCTGCGAACAGGGCCGTGAGGGCGCCTATGGTCGCGACCACCGCGAGGGCCGCAGGCGACGCGCTGAAGACCGGGGACAGCCTCGCAATCATGTACACGCCCGACGTGACCATCGTGGCGGCGTGTATCAGGGCGCTGACCGGCGTGGGGCCGGCCATGGCGTCGGGGAGCCAGACGTACAGCGGAATCTGCGCCGACTTGCCCGTCGCGCCCACGAAAAGCAGGAGGCAGACGAGCGTCACCGCGCCGATTGATCCGCCGATTACGGGGACGGAGAACTGGACCGACGCGCAACCCGGCAGGACCTCGTTCACCTGCTTGAACTGGAGCGAAGGCGCGCCCTTGGACTGCATCAGGGCGAAAATCAGCAGGATGCCGAGCAGGAAGCCGAAGTCGCCGATTCTGTTGGTTATGAACGCCTTCTTGCCGGCCTTGGCGTTGAAGATGTCCTCGTACCAGTACCCGATGAGGAGGTACGAGCACAGCCCCACCCCCTCCCAGCCCACGAACATGAGCAGGATGTTGTCCGCCAGCACCAGCACGAGCATGGAGAACATGAAGAGGTTCATGTACGCGAAGAACCTCTCCGGCGACCTGTCGTGGGCCATGTAGCCGGTCGCGTATATGTGTATCAGCGAGCCGACGCCCGTAATCATGAGCGTCATCGCAATCGCGAGGTGGTCCACGGAAAAGGCGAACGGGACTCCGATTCCGCCCACTCCTATCCAGGGGATTAGGACCTGGCGGAAGGTCCAGTCGCTGTCGAGCCCGAAGTCGCAGAACCTTATGAAGATGGAAAGGGCCACGGCGAACGACATGATGGGCATCGCGCAGGCCACCGCGCCGATTGTGCCGCGCCGCATGCCCCGGCCGAGCAGGCCGTTAATCAAGAAACCCACGAGGGGCAGCAGAGGTATCAGGAATATCGTGTTGTTCGTTTCCATCGGGACCCTTCTGCAAGGACGGAAAATCCGCTCCTAGTTCTTCATCAGGTTCGCCTCGTCCGAGTCGACCGTCTGCTTGTTCCTGAAGAAGGCGAGGAGCAGGGCGAGCCCCACCGCCGCCTCGGCCGCGGCGACGGCCATGACTATCAGCACGAAGACCTGGGCCGCGTCGCCGCCCGCGGCCGCGTGCTTCCGGCCGAAGGAGATGAAGGCCAGGTTCACCGCGTTGAGCATCACCTCAATCGACATGAGGATGACGAGGAAGTTGCGTCGCGCGATGACGCCGAACACTCCTATGGCGAAGAGCACGGCGCTCAGGACCAGGCAGTTGTCGAGAGTGAACACCTGGGACCCCCATGACCCGGACGTGCCGGGACCAAACAAGCCCGGAGATGCGGGTGCGGTTCGCGAACCGCCCTGCCCGTCCGGGTCATACCACTGTACGGCGAAGCGGCTACAACCTCTTTTTCGTAAGGACAACCGCGCCGGCCATCGCGGCGACAATCAGCACGGACACGAGTTCGAACGGAACGAGGAACCCGTCGAAAATCGCCGACCCGACCTGCTCGGCGGACCCGAAGGCGGGCTTGGAGGCGGCGAGGTCCGCGAAGCGTCCGGCTGTCACCACGTCGTGGCTGAACTTGACGGCGTAGACCAGGAATATCGCCAGCACGGCGGCCAGGATGCCGGCCGAGAGCTTGAACGTGAGGCCCTTCTCGCTGCCCATCTCCTCGGGGTGGAGGTTGAGCATCATTATTGTGAACATGAACAGCATCAGGACCGCGCCGCCGTAGACGAGCACCTGCATGGCGGCCAGGAACGGGGCCGCGAGCTTGAGGAACATGAGGGACGTGCTCCCGAACAGGACCATCATGCACAGCCCGGCGTAAATCGGGTTCCGGCGCGTCACCAGGAGCAGGGCGGACACGACCATCGCCGCGGCCAGGGCCAGGAAGACCAAGTCAGACATCGCCGAATCCCCATCCATGTGTCCCGGGCGCCCGGGACTAGTTGTCGAGCAGCTTCTCCAAGCCGTATATCTTCTCGCTCCGCGAAGTCGCCACCTGGTAGTACTTGGTGGTGAGTTCGATGGCGTCCTTGGGGCACGCCTCCTCGCAGAACCCGCAGTAGATGCATCGGAGCATGTTGATTTCGAACTTCACGGGCCTCTTCTCGCCCTTCTCGTTCTCCGCGGCCTCTATGTCGATGCATCCGGCCGGGCAGACGGTCTGGCACATGAGGCAGGCCACGCACTTGAGCCGCCCTTCCGCGTCCTTCTTGAGCCTGTGCTCGCCGTGGTATCCCGGGGGCGACCCGGTGAATCCGGGGCAGTTGTACTTCTCCTCGGGGTACTTCACGGTGAACCGGGGCCTGAACAGGATGTGCTTCAGAGTGACCTTCA
>JBFZBV010000491.1:0-5363 GCA_041308285.1 Planctomycetota bacterium
GGGGGATTGGAGGCGGGCGTTCCAGAGAGAGAAGTTGTCCGTGATGGGGTTGTATTCCTCGCAGGTGTCCCAAATCGAGACGTTGTCGCCGCCGCCGACCACGAGCACGTGCCCGCTCGTCAGCTTGACCAGCGTATGGTCGTACCTTACGAAGTGCATTCCCCTGTTGTTGTTGCTCTTCGAAACGGCCCAGGTCCTTGAGGTCGGGTCGTAGACTTCGGCGGACCGCAGAGCTGTGGTCGTCGCAGGCTGCCCCAGCCCGCCGCACACGAGAACCTTGCCCGAGTCGAGCAGAATGGCCTTATGCCTCATCCTGGTCTGCCAGAGCTGCCCGACCATGGTGAACGTCCCGGGCGTGAAGCTCGGCGGAGGAACAGGCGGGTTCCAGGTGAAAGGCGGCCAGTTCGGGATTGATCCTACGACGGATCCGGTGGAGAACAGGGAGGCGAAGGGCTGTTCGATGTTGTTCCCGTAGATGTCCCTGACGCCGGGCCTGACGGCTATGCCGTAGGTCGCGGACGAGGCGAGGGGCGATGCGGGGGTCATGACGAGATTCTCGCCGTCGAACTGGAAGGACACGGGAACTATCGAGTTCGCCTGATCAGCGAGTATGATTTGCGAAGTCCCTATGACGGTCTGGTGGTCGATGTTTTCGGAGAATCGCAGGATGATTTGGCTCGATGTGGAAACGTTCGATTGGCCGCTCGTAGGGGATACGGCTATGACGCGGAGTTCGGACGGATCATCTTGCGACTTCGTGGCGCAGCCCATAACAATCATCAGGGCCAGCGTCAGGACCGCGATTGCCGGATGTCTGCGTGTAATATTCCTGAGCATCAGCTTCTCCTCCTTAGGCGTTAAAGGGGCCGCAATCTATTATGCAAAAGGCATGCCCTTTAACTGCAGACCCGACAGGAGCCACGCTATTCCCTTAATCCGTCGGTTTTCAACGCTATTTAAGGCTGAAATTAGCCTGAAACAAGTCTTTTTAGCACTTTGCCCGGTATTCCGTCATCACAGCAGCCAAGCCGGGATTATCCTGAGCAGGCAACCAAGTTTCCGCAAACCGGGACAGCTGATATCTTCGATACCATAGCTGTCCCGGAGCCGCCTCCCCGGCGTTCAACCAAACTACTGGACCCTGATTTTCGCTTCCTCGTCTCCAAGGTCGGTGATTTTCGCGTGGATGATGATAATCAGGTTCTGCTTTTCCACGCTCCTGCCTTTGCGGCTCGTGAAGAAGTTGAGGATTGGTATATGGGCGAACCAGGGTATTTCGGACTTCATGTCCACGTCGCGAATCTGCTTCAGCCCGCCGACGACGACCGTGCCGCCGTCCGGGATGCGGACCGTAGCCTGGGCCTTCTGCACCACGAGCTCGGGGATGTGGAGCGTGACTGACGTCGAGCCCACCATGCCCAGCGTCGTGCTGAACGTCGGCATCGGCCTTATTAGAGTCGCGATTGTAGGCCTGAGCTCGAGCGTGATGTACTTCCGGTCGTTGCTGACCGTGGGCTTCACGTCGAGGACCAGGCCGTCCTGGATGACGCCCATAATCGGGTCGGCGATGCCCGCCGCCTGGGCGACTTCGACGTCGTAGTCCTTAACGTAGGAGATCTGGTTGACCACGGTAATATTCGCCCTCTGTGTGTTGAATGCGGTGAGCTTGGGCGCGGTGAGGAGCGTGGCCCTTTTGGACTTGGCCACCGCGTGGAAGACCAGGTTCAGTTCCGCGTCGTCGAGCAGCGAGTACTGCAGGGACATGCCGCCCGTGCTCGTGAGGACGCTTCCGAGGCCTTTGTCGAACATCCCTTCGGTCCTGGCCCTCAGGTCGCCGTCGGAGTTCTCGTTGAAGAAAATGCCCGCCGACGGGGGCTGCGTCGGGTTGCCGTTCGCGCCGTTGTCGTACAGGCCGCCCGAGTTGTCCTCCACGCCGACCGTGAGATCATCGAGGTAGGAGTCGGTGCCCTTCTCGTTTCCGGTGCCTCTCCAATCCACCCCGATGTCCTCGAGGAAGTGGTCCTCTACGGTCAGGAATCTCGATTCGACCGTCACGAGCAGGCCGCTGTACTTCCTCAAGTCGTCGAGGAGCTGCCCAATCTCGCGGTGAACGTCGGGGGTGTGGGAGACGAGGAGCATGCCCTGGATTGTCGTGATTTTGAACTGCGGATTCTCCCAGCTCTCGGGCCGGATTGATTCCTTGACCATGGTCTCAAGTTCTTCGATTTGGATTGGGCCCGACCCCTCGTCAGTCGGATCGCCGAAGGCGGGTCCCACGCTGCCTCCCTGGTCTCCGGACCTGAGCTCGATTTCCGGCCCAGGGAAGCTCTCGAGCTTCTTCGTGAGGTCCCTTATGTCGTGCAGCCTGAGAACCGCGTTCCCGAGCGCGCCTTCCTGGGTCGTTATGAAGAGGACCTTGTTCTTGAACGTGTACGTGAGATCGTTGAACTGGAGGAGGAGTTTCAGCGCGTCGCCGAGGTTGATGTCCTCGACGTTCAGCGTGACGGTCTTGCCGGACGTCTCGAATTCCGACATGACCTTGGGATCAACGACTATGTTGATTCCCTTGGTCGTGCGGATGAACGAGACGACTTCCTTGAAAGGAGTCTCCTCGAAGTCGAGGCTTATCGTCTGGTTCTTGAGGACGGACTGGATTCTGGCCACGTCCGTGTCCTCTTCCTCGTCGCCGGGGTCGCTGCCCGGCCTCTGGCGCTTCATGACTTCCTTCCAGTGCGCGAATTCGGGCCACACCACGGTGTCGGCGTAGGGAACCTTGGTCTCTTCGAAGTCGTCGAGGAGCTTCTTCCACTCCTCGACCTTGCTGCCTATGTACTGCTTTTCGTTGAAGATGTGCCGGGCCTCGATGCAGTCCTCGATGAGCCTGCGGGCGAGCTTGTGCCTGGGGTTCAGGTTGATGACGCTCTGGGCGAGGCGCTCGGCCTTGTTGTAATGCTTCTGCTCGAACTGGAGGACCGCTTCCTTGAAGATCAGCTCGACCTTCTGCATCTCGAGCCGCTTCGCGAGCCTCTCCTCGGTCTTTGCTATCTCCCAGGTCTTGGCCTGCAGGGCCTTGAGCTTCTTGGCCCTTTCCAGGGACTTGAGCTTCCTGCACCTGTGCAGGTAGGCCTCGACCCTTTCCCTGTAGCCCGCGAGGTCGATGTTGTAGGGCGCCCAGCGGACAATCTCGAGGACCTTCTCGAACTCGGATATGGCCTCCTCGAACTCGAAGGCCTTGTAGTGCTCCTCGGCCTTGGAGAAGTGGTTCCTGGCCTCGATCTTGGCCTCCTCGATCTTCACGTTGACGAGCTGCTCCATGCGGGACGTGGCGGACCCGATTTCGCCCGGACGGAGCCCGAGGAGAACCTCAATCCTGTGCCTCATCTCGAGGGCCTCGGTGTGGCTGGGCTTGGCTGCCAGGGCCCTCTGAACCTCCTCGAGCGCCTCGTTGGGCTTGCCGTTGTCGAGGAGGGAGCTCGCGGATTTCAGGTACTGGGCCGCGATGTAGTCGCGCTCCTTCTCCTGGAGATCCTTCTCGGCTTCCAGGGCCTTGAGCTTGCTCGAGGATCCGGATGAGTCCGAGCCCGACCCTCCCTGGGCGGCCAGCTCGTCTTCCGGCTGCTCTGCCGGCGGCATTTCCTCAGGCGGGGCTTTCCCGGAATCGACCGACTTGCCGTCGTCCCAGGGATCGCTCTTGTCGGGCGTCTCGGTAGCGGCGCACCCCGCAATCAGGAGTCCGCCTACGACGCCCAGAACCGATGCGAACTTGAATAGCCGACTCACCTTGTACCTCCTCGAAACATCGGCCCGCCCAGAATGCAGGCCGCAGCCAGAAAGACGCTACGTTACCAGCCGACGCAACAGATGTCAAGCGGTTTCGACCAGGCCCGGACGCTGGAAACAGACGCATACCGCTTGCGCACGTTGAATTATACGCCGGGCATTGTCACGGGAATGTCATGGACCAATAATATTTCATATATATAAGACAACCGGCGAAACCGGCAGCCGGGAGACGACCGAGGCTAAGGATCGGGCCCGCCCCGGCCGCGCGCAGGCGGCGGGCCCGAATCTGACGGCATGGGTGCGGCGGCGGACCGCGCTATCCGGCCAGGGGGTTCGCCGCGCCGGTGAAGTTGATTTCCGTGAGCCCCGCCCTGATGAGCATGTTGAGGGCCTGGACGACCCAGATCATGCGCACGTCGCCCCCGGCTTCGATTTCGGCCACCTTGACGCCGGTGAGCTTTATCTGGCGGGCCTTGGACAGAGCCTTGACCATCCCGTCGGAGTCGTATCCGCAGAATATCCTGCCCACGGTGATTCTGCACTGCTTCCTCGGAGCGTTCCACCTCAAGAGCACCTTGACGGGGACCTCCTCCATTTCGACTTTGTAGTCGTTGGGGCCGATGCGTTTGGGCAGGTAAGCCGCGAGCTTGCCTTCGAAGGTCTTGAACTGGCATCCTACCATGAAGAAGATGAGCAGCTGGAACACCACGTCAATCATGGGCGTCATCTGCAGATCGGCGTTGTCCATCACGCCTTTGTGTTTCCTTTTGGACTTCGTTTTTTCCTCGCCTGCCATGCCGGCCTCCAATTCCTGCGGCCCTCGAACCCGAAACACATGGAACGTCCGCGGACGAAAACTGGAGGCACTGCATTCTGCCGCCCCGCGCGTGCCTGGGATTGGCCGCGCGGGACGAGGGCCGGGAAGGGGTTTCCCGGCCGGAGCCGGGTCCGGCTATCCGTCGAGCGGGTTTGCCGCGCCCGTGAAGTTGATTTCCGTGAGGCCGGCCTTGATGAGCATGTTGAGGGCCTGGACGACCCAGATCATGCGGACGTCGCCGCCCGACTCGATTTCGGCCTTTTTGACGCCGGTCATCTTGATTTGCTTGACCTTGCCCAGCGCCTTGTTGATGCCGTCGATGTCGTACCCGCAGAATATCTTACCGACGGTCACCCTGCACTGCTTCCTGGGCGCGTTCCAGCGGAGAAGGACTTTTATGGGCAGCTCCTGCTCCTCGATTTTATAGTTCATGAGGCCCTTGTCCTTGGGCAGGTAGGCGGCGAGCTTGCCCTCGAACGTCTTGAACTGGCAGCCTACCATGAAGAAGATGAGCAGCTGGAACACTACGTCGATCATGGGCGTCATCTGCAAATCGGCGTTGTCCATCACGCCTTTGCGTTTCCTTTTGGACTTCTTGTCCTCCTCCGGCGGCTTCTTCCCTGCGTCGCCTTTTCCCGGCGGAGCCTTCTGAGAGGCTTTCTTCGTTTTTTCCTCGCCTGCCATGCCAACCTCCTTGCCGCTAATGCCGCATCCTGGAGGGGATTGCCGCTGACGTCAGTCCTTCAGGGGCTCCTTGGAGGCT
>JBFZBV010000492.1:0-3105 GCA_041308285.1 Planctomycetota bacterium
GAGGCGATATCAGCGGCCGCTTCGCGCGAGATGGTCTCGCTCGAGCGCTTCCTCACGGCCATGGGCGCCGTAGCCGTGGTCGCGCCCCTGCTCGGACTGCTCGGCACCGTGGCCGGCATGATATCGACTTTCGACGTGATAACCATATTCGGCAGCGGCGACCCGCGCCTCCTGTCCGGAGGCATATCCGAGGCGCTCATCACCACGGAAGTGGGGCTGGTCATCGCCGTGCCGGTCGTGCTGCTTCACATGTGGCTCACCAACAAGGCGGCCTCGGTGATGCAGAGCATGGAGATAGCCGGCGTGTCGCTCGTGAACATCGTCTGCGCAAGGGAACGGGAGCCGGGCGCGGGCGGCGGCCAGGGCCGGGGGGAGACCGGAAGCGGCGCGGTTTGAGAGGCGTCCAGTTGTCCCCGCTGATTGAGCTCATCTGGGGGAAAATCGCCCAGGGCGGGCCTGTGATGGCGCCGATAGCGGCCGTGTCGTTCGCGGCATGGGTCGTCATCATAGAGCGGTTGCTCTACCTGAGGAGATCCATCAAGTCCAACAGGCGGGCGTGGTCGATGCTGTCCGGGTCGTCTTCCATGCCCGGTTCCGAGGCTCTTCCGGCCGGGTCAGCGGCGACGGAGCTGGCCGCCAGGTCGACCGGGTCGGCCGAAGACGTCGAGGGAGCGGCATGGGAAGTGCACCTCGCCTGCCGCGCCGGCATCGGCCGCGGAATCGGGACAATCGGCAGGCTCGCCTCGACCGCCCCGCTGCTCGGCCTGCTCGGGACCGTATCGGGCATGATTTTCACGTTCGAGGCCATAGCGATTCACGGTTCGGGGAACCCGAGAGCCATGGCCGAGGGGATTTCCGAGGCGCTGGTCACGACAGAGGCCGGGCTGCTCGCGGCAATTCCCGCCCTGGTCGCTCAGGTGTGGATAGCGAAGCTTGCCGGCCGCGCGCAAAAATGGGCGGACGCCTCCCTGGCCCGGGCCAGGGAGATTCTCTCGGGGCCTCGGGGCGGATGCCCTATCCCGCCCGGCCCCCAATCGCAGGGATCGCAGGATGCTTGACCTTTCGTCGAAACTGAAGAGACGCGGCGGGGGAGCCGAAATCAACATGGCTCCCCTCATAGACATGGTCTTCCTCCTGCTGATATTCTTCCTGGTGACCACGAGCTTCTCCAGGGAGACCGGCGTGGAAGTCCGGAGGCCCAGGGCCGTCTCCGCCCAGGAGCTCGGGCACAACAGCATCCTCATTTCAATCACGCGCGAGGGCCAGATATTCATGCACAACCGGAGGATTGCCCTCGCCGAAATGGGGAACCTGGTCAGGGAGCAGCTCAGGGGGGACTCGAACCGCCAGGTCGTAATCATCGCCGACAAGTCCTCGGATACCGGGACGCTGATAGACGTGATGGACGAATGCAGCATGGCGGGCGCCAAGAACGTGTCCATCGCGGCCGCCCTCGAGAGGGAGAAGTGACGTGAGGCAGGTCGCAAGGATTCTGGCCGCATCCGCCGGGGCGGCGGTCGTCACGGCCGTCATGCTCGGCCTGATGGGCCTCATGAACCTCGGAGGCCGCGAACCCGCCCGGCTCCCCGCGGAAAGACCGCTCTACAGGCCCTACACGGTGAGGAAGGCGCTCTCTCCGCCCCTCGCGCCCAGGAAGGCGCCGGCCGCCGAAGCGCGGGCCGAGAAGCCCGCCCGGCCGCCGACGAGGGCGCCAGTCCGGCCGGCGGAGAGCGCCAGGCCGGCGGAGAGCAGTCCGGTCGAGTCCAGGCTCAGTGCCCGTGCCGCGCCTGGCATCGGAGGGGACGCCGTCCCCGCCCCGGCGGGCCTGTTCGAGCCCAAGGTCTTCCCGGCCCCGTCTCCGTCCGACGCCGGGAGCGCGGAAAATCCCGGGCCGGCGCCGGAGAAAGGCGTCTTCACCGCGCGCGACCTCGACACGCCGCCTGAAGTCGCATCCAGGACGAAGCCGTCCTACCCGTCCTGGGCGGCAGAGAGGGGCGTCACCGGGAGCGTCACGCTCAAGTTCCTGGTGAGCCGCGAGGGGGTGCCGGAGGAGATTATGGCCCTCGACTGGACCGGCGACGCGGAATTCGCCGAATCCGCCAAGAGCTCCATGAAGCAGTGGCGTTTCAAGCCCGGGAAGAGGGGCGGGAAGCCGGTGGCGTTCTGGTGCAGGATAACGATAAGGTTCGAGCAATGATCCGGAGGAAATCCCTCGCGCGCGCCTGCCTGCCGGCGGCCGCCGCAATCGCGGCCGCGTGCCTCTCCCTGTGCCCGCCCTCGCCCGCCGCATCCGGACCCGCCGAGAAGGAGTTCGCCGCCCTCGTCACGACCGCCGGCGACCTCTTCAGGAACGGCGACTTCAAGGGCGCCGCGATTAGGTACAGGAAGGCGCTCGAAATCAAGGAGGACCCGGAGACGTGGTTCAACCTGGGCAGCTCGCTCTACAGGCTGGGGGACCGCCCGGGCGCGGCCGACGCGTACCGCAGGGCGCTGGCGCTCAAGCGCGACTTCACGGAGGCGATCCTGAACCTGGGCATGGTCCTCTTCGAGGACGGGGACTACAAGGGGGCCCTGGCGGCCCTGGGGACCGCCGAGCCCGCCATGCCGGTGCTCAGAATCCGCGCCGCGTGCTTCGAGCGCATCGGCGATCTCGGGTCGGCCCTGTTCGCCGTCGAGCAGGGCTGCCAAATCTCCCCGGCGGACATGGCCATGAGGACCGCCAAAGGGACCATCCTGTACAGGATGAAGCGCCTTACCGACGCGGCGGAGGTGTTCAGGTTCCTGCTCGAGGCGAAACCCTCCGACGCGGAGGGGTGGAAGTATCTGGCATGGTGCCTCTCCGGGCTCGGGGAGGCGCGGGAAGCCGCCGAGGCCATGGAGATGTCGATTCGGCTCTCCGCGAAGAAGGACGCGGCGTCCCTGGTCTTCCTCGGGGACCTGTACGCGGAAATCGGCCTCCTGAGGCAGGCCGCGAGGACGTACTCCCGCGCCGCGGAGGGTACGGACCGGTCCGCCGACGACCTCATGCGCGAGGCCGACCTCTATCTCAGGGCGGGCGACTCGAAATCGGCCCGTGACGCGCTGGGCCGCGCGGTCCGCAAGAAC
>JBFZBV010000493.1:0-5741 GCA_041308285.1 Planctomycetota bacterium
TGGCCGCGCCTCTGCGATCCTTGCTGCCTGCAGCCTATAAGCAGGCGTCCCCGGAATAGCGAGCAACATCCAACAACCAATGGTCAACAGCCAATGAAATTCCAACAGCCAACAACCAAAGGGGGCCATAATCCCCGGTCATTGACTATTGGACGTTGGAGTTCATTGGATGTTGGATGTTGGCTATTGGATGTTTCCTGCGCAGCAAGGCGATTAGCCTGAAGCCTGAAGTCTGGAGTCTGAAGTCTGAAGCCTGAAGTCATATTTCAAGACCTGAACCAATCACCGTGAACTGGTACTCGGATGCGATGGGCAGATCAATACAAAATGCAGAATCAGGTAAATCAGTCTCGCGCCGGAGGCGCGATCAGGTAGATCAGGATCGAAATCGAACCGGAGGTTTGCGGGCGGGAGAAAAACCGCCGCCGCCTTTCGGCACGCTCAGGCTAGTCGCTGGATCTGGCGACGGACATGAACAGCCTGCCCAGGCCTGCAATCTGCCTGTCGCTCCCTTTCGTCGCAGGCTGCATTTCGATTGGAGATCCCGGATTGCAGCGCTTGCCGTCCGTCTTGATGTATATCTCCCCCTTGAGCCAGTCGTGGTCGGGAGTGCGCAGCCGGAAGCCGAAGTTGCTCCTGATGCCGGTGCACCAGAACCTCGCCTGTTCGCCCTTCTCCAGGCTGTATTTGAGGAGGGCCATGGGGCCCTCGATTTGGTCCGACCACGGGGCCTTGGCGATCGCTTCCCAGTCCTGCTGGATGATTTCCAGAATCTCGGGCGACTGCAGGCTGTCTTCGGCGCAGGCGAATCCGGATTCGGAGGTCGTCAGGGCTTCGATTCTGGATTTGACGTGCGCCATGAGCGGGTTGTCTTCGTACGGCAGGGCGAGGTCCAGTTCGCCGCCGCCTTTTGCGATGCCGTCGTCGACCAGCGCCTCGAGGGAGAAGGCGACGTCCGAGAAATCCATTTCCCGGTCGTCGATTTTGCCGTACTCGCGCTTGCCGAAGTCGCGGAAGCGGGTGTTGGTCAGTATCAGCCTGCCGGCGGACTTGTTCAGATATGCGCACACGTCGGATTTGGACTGGAAAGCCTGCCATTCCGTGTCGGCGGCGTCGACCCTGGAAGGGTAGTCGGGGAGCCAGTCGAGGGACGGGGGCCAGTAGTTCTTCCGGAAGTGGGCGTCGTCCGGTTTTATCCTGAGCGTCTTGAAGCGGAATGACCCGAGTCCGATGGAGCATTCCACGGGCCTGCCGATCTTGTCGTGCTTCACCTGGCCGACAGGCAGGTATGCGAAGCAGTCCCCTGCGCGGGCCAGCTCGGCCGCCTCGACGCACTTGTTCCGCGCGAGGATTTCGACGAGCTGGTTCATGCGGCGGAAGTCGGCCTGGGCGGGCACGTCGAATGCATCGTACTTCTGCTGGAGCGACGAAATCTCGGACTGGGCGGCTTCGATCTTCCGCCCCAGGTCCGCGACCTCCGCTTCGATCCTGGTCGCAGGCAGGCCTCTCTGCTTGACCTTGTCCAGCAGCGACTGGCTGTCCTGCCTCTGCTTCTCGATCTTCCTCTTCTCGCTTTTGATTTTCTCGATTTGGCCCAGGATCGAGTCCTTCCGGGTTCCGAGGTCCCTGGCCTGGTTCCCGTCGTTCGATTCTCTCGCGCGGAAATACTCGGCGATGTTGATGCCCATGAGTTTCGATCTCCAACTCCGATTGGTACAGGACCGGGTCAGTTTCGTCCGCCTCCACGGCGGGGTGGCTCCGTGCCCGGCGCCGCTTCCATGACTGGCCGGCAGAGATCGTAAAGTACATGCCCGGGCCGGCGGTTTCAAGAACAACTTGCGAGGCCTGGGCCGGCATCGGAGGCAGCGTAGCGCGTTGCGCGTCCCGCGTGGCGGGTTTGGAAGACCGTGGGCTCTTTCTCTATGTCCTGATTCTTCTGATCCGTCTCCGTCTGAAGAACAAGGCGGAGACTACTGCGGAAACTGATTGACCTGATTCCGACTGTCTGAAGCCTGACGTCTGAGGTCTGAAGCCTTCACGGCGAGGGGACGGCGGGGCGCGGGCCGTGCGCGGCATTCGACGCTGAAAGGGAAATGTCAATCAACCGCCGGACCATATCGTCCCTTGACGGCCTTTCTTCATCGGGGGGTTCTTTTTTCATGGCAGGGCCCGTGATATAACCCGAATCAGCCGAAGATTGATTCCCTTCTCAGGCCGGGCCGCGCAATGGCAGACAGGAAGAAAGAAAGAAGACTCAGGAAGCGCTTCGAGAGGGAGAAAGCGCTCGGCAACGCGGTCCAGGCCGATGCCCTGCACAGGGAAGCCGAGATTCAGCTCCTCATGTCAAATCTCGAGGGAGCCCTGGATCTAATCAGGAGGGCCGTGGCGCTCAATCCCGAGTCCGAGCCTGCCTGCGGGCTCCTCGCCCATATATACTCGGAAATGAAGGATTGGGGAAAGGCGACGGAAGCCGCAATTGCCCTGCACCGCCTGGAGCCGGGGCAACCCAGGACCAGGGCCTTGGTCATCGACGGATACCTGAAAATGGGGAGGAATGACGATGCATTCGTGTTATTCGGGGAAGCGGCGCTGCCTCTCCTGTACGAAAAGGGGAAACAAACGCCGGCGGACGTGGTTGAGGACGTGCATAGGCTCGCGAAGATGATGGGGATGGGGAAAAGCTGGTTCCCTCCGGTCAAATCCCGGCCGCGCGGGAGGGTGAAGGCCGCCGGGCAGGATCTCGGGCCGCTGTTCGAGGCTTCCGGTTCCGGGAGTGGAGGCCTCGACGTCCCGAATCAAAGACGGGCGGCCGGCCGCGGGGCCAAAACGCCGGCGGCCGCGAGGCCCCCGGATTCGCCGGCGAGGGGCATTCCGACCCGGGCCGAGCCCGCCCCGGAAGCCGCTTTTTCCTTCCGTTTCGAACCGGGCCCTGCGCTGGAAGCGGCCGTCAGCCGAAAAACCTCCAATCCCGAAGCTTTCGAGCTGCGCCTCATGTGGGAGCGGCTTCTCCTGCTCGGGGAATACGACGAGCTCCTGTGCCTTTCGGACTTGCGCGGCGTGGACCGCTACTCGTTCCAAATCGGGACCGTGCGCAGGGTTCTCCAGCAGTTCCGGGGCAGGGTGCTGCTCGCCGACGAGGTGGGCCTCGGAAAGACGATTGAAGCAGGGATGATACTCAAGGAATACGCCCTCCGGGGCCTCGCCAAATCCATGCTCGTGCTGGCGCCCGCGCCGCTTGTGAGCCAGTGGTCCGAGGAGCTTTCGTCCAAGTTCGGGCTGGACTTCGACACCACGGACAGCCCCGTGTGCCGAAGGGACCCGGCCGGGTTCTGGGCGGGGAACCAGATTGTCGCGTCCGTGCAGACGGCGCGGCGGCAGCCGCATTTCGACAGGATCACCGGGCGGGATTGGGACATCGTCGTCGTCGACGAGGCCCACGCGCTCAGAAACCGCGCCTCGGCCAACTGGAAGCTGGCCGACGCCGTAAAGAAGCGGTTCCTGCTCCTCCTGACCGCCACTCCGGTGCAGAACGACCTCGACGAGCTATACAGCCTGGTGACGCTCCTCAAACCCGGCGCGTTCAGGACGCCCGCGGAATTCAAGCGGGAGTTCGTGAACCCGGAGGATCCGCGAAGGCCCGCGAACCCGGACAGGCTGAGGGAAATCCTGCGATCCGTGATGATAAGGAACACCCGCGCGGCCGCTGACGTGAGCCTGCCGCCAAGGTTCGCCTCAACCTGCGTGGTGGACGAGCCCGCGGAGCACGGGGCGTTCTACCGGCGCCTGGAGGAGTACATAAGGTCGAACCTCTCCGGCGCGGGATCCAGGATGGCCGCGAAAGTCCTGCTCATGGAGGCGGGCAGCAGCCACGAGGCCGTGCGTGCTTCGCTGGCGGGAATGGCGGAGGCGGGGGGGGGCGGCGCGGAACTGGCCTCGCTTGTCGTCGAAAGCAGGGGGCTCGGGCCCTCGGCCAAGTGCGCCAAGCTGGTCGAAATCCTGGAGGCAAGGCGCGACGCAAGGACCGTGGTGTTCACGCAGTTCCTGCCGACGCTGACGCATGTCGGAAAGAGGCTCGAGAAGGCGGGAATACCCTTCGCGGTGTTCACCGGGTCCATGACCAACGGCGAAAAGGACGCGGCAGTCGAGAGGTTCAGGACCGGCGCGAACGTGCTGCTCGCGTCCGAGTCCGGCGGCCAGGGCAGGAACCTCCAGTTCGCCTCGGGAATAGTAAACTTCGACGTGCCGTGGAACCCCATGAGAATCGAGCAGCGCATCGGCAGAATCCATAGAATCGGCCAGAAGCAGGAAGTCTTCGTGTTCAACCTCGCGTCGGCAGGCACGGTCGAGGAGGATCTGCTGAGGCTTCTCGACGAGAAGATACGCATGTTCGAGCTCGTCGTCGGGGAAGTGGGAATGATACTCGGCAATCTGCCGGACGACAGGGACTTCGCCGAGATTGTGATGGACCTCTGGGCCGGATCCGCGGACGGGGATTCCAGGAAGGCCTCGTTCGAGAAGCTCGGAGACGCGCTTGTCCGGGCGAAGAAGGACTATGTGGAGACGAGCGAGGCCGACGGCGCGCTCCTCGGGGAGGAGTACGAAGCATGAGGCTTGACGAGGCTGTGGCGGAATTCGCGGAGCGCGCGCTTGCGCTCAGGGGCGCGATCGCGGAACGCAGGGGCGGGGCGGTGGAGGCCCTGCTGCCGCCGGGGCTCAGGGACCTGTTCGGCGCGGAGTACGTGCGCTTCTGCTGCGACCCCCGGTCCGCGAAGGAGGGCGAGGTCCTCCTCGCGCCGGGATCCGCGGAAATGGAAAAGCTCGGAAGCCTGATTGCGGGCGACGGGCTCTACCTTGAATCCGCCGCCGATGTGCCTTACATCAAGAAGGAGGGGCTGGAGGCGGCGGCGAGGGCCGTGTTCACGTTCTCCGGCGTCCGGGCGAGGTTCGGGGGATCCCGGCAGGTATATTTGCCGTACGTGACCTTCCATCTGCACTACACCGCGCTCTCCGACGAGAGGAGGGACGGGCTCGTCTCAGTGAGCCTCAACGAGGCCACGGGCGCGGCAGTGGAGGCGATGGACAGGCGCCCGGGCGCCGCGGAATCCCCGGCGGTCTTGCAGGAAGGGGCCGCCGCGGCGAAGACCCTGCCCATGGAATTGCTGGCGGACAAGGCCCGGAAACTCGCGGAACGCAGGGTCGCAGCGGAGCTCGCGGACTTCAGGAAGAGCATGAACCGCAGGCTTGCCAGGGATTTCGCCAGGGTGGAGGAGTATTACCGCGGCCTGCTTTGCGCTGCAGGACGGAGGAAGTCCGCCTCCCCGGAAAAGGCGGAGGAAAAGAGAAAGGCGCTCGACCTCGACCTCTCCGCGAAGAAGAAGGACCTCGACGCAAAATACGCCGTAAGGGTGGCCATCAGCGCCGCCGCATGCATGAGACTGTTCGTCCCGTGCTCGGTGTCGCAGTGGGAATTCGCTCGGGGCGCGAGGACAGTGCAGGCGGCCGTCGTGTGGAATCCCCTCCTCAAGGCCGTCGAGCCGCTGGCGTGCGAGTCCTGCGGCCGCGAGACCTTCTCGCCCGGCGTATGCGACGGGAGCCACCTCACGTGCGCGGCCTGCGAAAGGTCGTGCGGAAGGTGCGGAAAGGGGAAATAGACCCGCTCCTGCCGGCCGGGAGCTGGCCGGATATTGTTGTGCAGAATAAAGGAGGATTTGGTCGAGATAGTCGTGAAGCTCGACCCGTTC
>JBFZBV010000494.1:0-3172 GCA_041308285.1 Planctomycetota bacterium
GCGCAGGCCGTCCGGAAGGCCGATGCCCCGCCTGCGCCTGCTGCCCCGCCGGCGCCCCCGGCCGCGGCGCCGCTGGACCGCGAGAAGAGGCTGCTCATCCTCCAGTCCATGACGAGGAGAATCAACCAGGAACGGGACTTCGCGAGGATACCGGAGATGATTCTCGACACTGCGCTGAACGCAATCGGCGCGCAGCGCGGGTTCATCCTGGGCGGAGAGGGCGGGTTCAGCGTGCTCACGGCCAGGAACATGGAGGGAGGGAGAATCCGGAACCCGGAGGGGGAAATCAGCTTCTCAATCGCGAGGCAGGTGGTGGAGACCGGCCTGCCGGTGATGACGGAGGATGCCACCGCGGACGGAAGGTTCATGGACAACCTGAGCGTCAGGAACCTGAGCCTCAAGTCGGTGCTCTGCGTGCCTCTCCCGGGGGCGAGCGGCGTAATCGGGGCCGTGTACGCGGAGGACAGGCAGAGGGCCAAAGCCTTCGCCGAGGACGATCTGTGGTTCATGTCGATGTTCGCCGAGCATGCGGCCGTGGCGCTGGAGAACGGGAGGCTCAGGAGCGAGATAGAGAGGCGCGGCAGGGACCTCGACAGGCTCAACGCCGAGCTGGCCGAGAAGGTCGCCCGCCAGGCGGAGTCCATAGCGGATCTCGAAATCCGGGTCCGCGCCGCCGGCGCGGAGGGTGGCGGCCGCTTCCCGGGGATTGTCGGGGCGGGCCCTGCGATGCAGAAGGTCTACGCGCTCATGGAGCGCATCGCGGCGTCCGAGGCGCCGGTGCTTATAGTGGGCCGGAGCGGCACGGGCAAGGAGCTCGTCGCCAGGGGGATACACTCGTCCGGGCGCAGGAAGGACAGAATCTTCGCGGCGGAGAACTGCGCGGCGCTGACGGAGACCCTCCTGGAGAGCGAGCTTTTCGGCCACGAGAAGGGGGCGTTCACGGGGGCCATAGAGACCAGCAAGGGGCTGTTCGAAATCGCGGACGGCGGCACGCTGTTCCTCGACGAGGTTTCGGACATGAGCCCCGGCCTGCAGAGCAAGCTCCTTCGCGTGCTCCAGGAGGGGGAGATTCGGAGGGTGGGGGGGAAGGCGGCAATCCGCGTGGACGTGAGGGCGATATCGGCGACGAACAGGGACCCCGAGGAGCTGGTCAAGTCGGGCACGTTCAGGGAGGACCTGTTCTACAGGCTCAACGTGCTCAAAATCGAGCTTCCGGACCTCAAGGATCGCAGGGAGGACATCCCGCTTCTCGTGAGGCATTTCCTCGACAGGATATCCAAGGACGGGGAGAGGAGGGAGCTGACGAGGGAGGCTCTCGACCTCCTCGTGTCCTGGGACTGGCCCGGGAACGTGAGGGAGCTGCAGAACGAGGTGCTGAGGGCCGCGGCGCTGGGAGGAAGGGTAATCGGAGTCCTGGACCTTTCGCCGAGGATTGCCGAGAAGCGGCCGGCGGCGGAAGAGCGGGGCGGCCTGGACCTGGGGGAGAGGGTCAAGGCGCTGGAGACGGAGCTCATCCGCGAGGCGCTGTCCCGCTGCGGGGGCAACAAGTCGAAAGCCGCGCAGACGCTCGGCCTGAGCAGGTTCGGTCTCCAGAAGAAGATGGAGAGATTCGGGATTCAGTGACGGGCGGAGCGGCGCGTTCCCGGCTGGCCATTCGCCGCCGGCCGAAATACAATCACGGCAGCGGCCGGGCCGTTCTTTCCCGTGGTTTTTCCGCGAGTTCCCATGCCCGACGACAACGACATCCTGTTCGCGCGCTCGGCGCTGAAGGCGGGCTACATAACCGTGGAGGGCCTTTCCGACGCGGTCAGGGCGCAGGCGGCCGAGGCCGGCGAGGACGGGCCCGAGGCGCTCGACTCGATTCTGCTGAGGAAGGGGCTCATCCGGCCCGAGGACCGGGACAAGCTGAGAGCGGCCATCAAGAGGCACCGCAAGAGCGTGGACATCAAGGGCTACGAGGTGTACGAGCTCCTGGGCCGGGGCGGGATGGGAAGCGTGTTCCGCGCGAAGCAGCTGTCCATGGACCGCATAGTCGCGCTCAAGCTGCTCCCGAAGATTGCCGTGGAGGACAGGTCCGACGTCAAGCGGTTCCTCCGCGAAGCCAGGCTGGCCGCTTCGCTCAACCAGCGGTACATCGTCAAGGTTTTCGAGGTCGGAGAGGCCGTCGACAGGTACTTCATCTCGATGGAATACGTCCTGGGCAGGACGCTCGAGACGATTCTGGACCTTGAAGGCGCGATGCCGACCGCGAAGGCGCTTTCGACGGCGCGCATGATAGCCGAGGCGCTGGCCCACGCGCACGAGCGCGGAGTCGTGCACCGCGACCTCAAGCCCGGCAACGTCATGATGGCGGCCGGGCAGGACATGAAAATCGTGGACTTCGGCCTCGCGGCCGGCTGCGGAGCCATTTCGACCGAGAAGATTACGAAGGCCGGAATAATCCTCGGCACGCCCGAATACATACCCCCGGAACAGGCGAGGAATCCGGCCTCGGCTGCGCCCGCATCGGACGTGTACTCGCTCGGGGCAATCCTCTACCACATGCTTTCAGGCCGGCCGCCCTTCGCGGGCGAGAACATCCTCGACGTGCTCGGGAAGGTCTTCAAGAGGGATTTCGAGCCCCTCGAGAAGGCCAGGGAGGGCCTGCCGCCCGAAGTGTACGACCTCGTCTCCAGGATGATGGCCTTCAATCCCGGCGAGAGGCCGTCGGCGGCCCGGGCAATCCGCGACACGGACGCCGTTTTCGAGGCATACCCCAACCTGCAGAAGGAGAGGGCCAAGGGGATGAAGGACACGCACGTCATAAGCCTCGACGCCGAGTTCCCCGACGTCGCGCCCGGCAGGCCGTTCACCCTCAAAGGCTGGCAGGCGATAGCCGTGGCCGCATTCCTGCTCTCTGCCTTCTTCTTCGTCGTGGTGCTCGCCACGGTCCTCCTCATAGCGAAGGACAGGGTCCCGCAGCAGGACGGGGCCGGCGGGGAAGAACGCAAGAGCGCCCCGCCCGCGCACGGGGACCCTACGGAGGTGCGGAGGGACGCGGAAGCCATGAGGCTTTTCACGGAGGCGGAGGCTTTCGCCGCGCAGAATCCCGACCGCCGCAGGGAGGCGATTGACGGATTCAAGAGGGTCATCGACCTGTACCCCGGCACCAGGGGGGCTTTCAAGGCCAAGG
>JBFZBV010000495.1:0-8421 GCA_041308285.1 Planctomycetota bacterium
GGCGGAGCAAAGCCCGCCGAAGTCTCTTCGTGGGCATCAGACGAAGGAGGGTCGGGTTTCATTCCGCCACGCTCGTCAGGACGAAGGCGGGTTGGGGCGCTCTGTCACCAGGATCACGGCAACTGAGTGCCGTGGCTACATCTGAATCTGCCGTCTCGCTGTGCCTGCGATATTCATCTCTCTTGTTGCGAGCGCTCGCCCGCCCCGCGGGTGGGCGCTCGCGATGACAATATAACCAATACTGGACAATATGTTGCGAAATGATGGAAAGCCCGGCCCCGAAATTCAGGAGGCAGAACATCCCTCGCGGGAGCGCCCGGCGTTGTCTGCTTGAATCCGCCGCGCAGCGCCGTTGCATTGCCGGCCGGCCTCCGGCACAATGGACGCAAATCGGAGACGCCGGAGCCGCGGGCGCGCGGGCCCGGCCTTTCCGGGTCATGGAGGGCATATGTCCAAGGCCGCAATCCTGGCAGGCGCTGCGATGCTCGCAGCCGCCGTCGCTTCTTCCGGGTGCTGCTGCAGGTCCGGCGGCGGAATCCAGACCGGCCAGTCGGGCCGGTCCGTGTCCGAGGTCCCGATGCAGAACAAGCTGCACGAGGGGCTCAGGCCCTTCCCGGAGGCGTACCGGAACGCATCGAACGAAATCAAGAAATCCGAGATCTTCCGCAACGCCAACGAATGGCGCGCGGCTTTCGCGAAGCAGAACGGGCTGGGCATCGTATCCTGGCAGGGCGTGATTACCGACATCAGCACCACCCAGGGCGGCGGCCTGGCGGCCGTATCGGTGAAGTCGGAGTTCCTCGGCTTCAGAATCTTCTTCAGGTCGGGCATGAGAATCGAGAAGGGGTCCGGGCTCTACGCGATGATCGAGCCCCTGCGCGAGGGAGCGGCGGTGGTGTTCTCCGGGAAGTTCGTCCCGGACGACGTCAAGGGGTACAAGGAGATATCCCTGACCGAGAGGGGATCGCTGGACGAGCCGGAGTTCCTGGTGGATTTCACCGAGATAAAGCCGGCCTCTGCGGCCGCCGCCGGGAAATGAACCGGAGCGGCCGAATCCGGTCCGGCCGCTCCGGAATGGCCGCGTCCCTGCGCGGCCGGCCTGTCCCGGTCCCTCCCCGGCTACTTCCCGTCCTTGCCGTCCGTCCCGTCGCAGAGCGACAGCACCTTGTCCGCCTTCGGGGCGTCATCCTTCCCATAGGGCGGATGGAGGAAATACTTCTTCTTCATGTGGTTGTAGGAGCGGACGCGCACGGATCCGTCCTTCACGGCCCGGGCGAGCTCGCGGCAGCGGTCGGTCCATTCCGCGCCGATTTTCCTGCCGTCGGCCGGCTTGAGGATGCGCAGGCACGCGTCGAGAAGCCCGGCAGCCTCCGCGTTGTCGTGGAACACCATGAGGCTTTCATTGCGCGGCCGGTCGAAAAAGGCGGAAAGGCACCTTGCCTGCGCGGCGCTGTCCGTCTTCTCCTTGAGGCCCTCGAGGTCGGCGAGGTGGATGAGCACCAGCAGGTCGTCCTTCTTGTAGGACTGGGCGACGGCTTCGAACGCCCTGATTTCCTCGTCGAGCGTGCCGCCGGGGCAGAAGGTGACTTCGATGTCCGGCTCCCAGAGGAAGCTGGAGCGGTTGCGAGTGTCCTTCGGCTCCAGGTTCTCGAAGGTCCAGGAGAGCTTTCCGTCCTTGATTTCGGCGCCCGGCGGGGAGAAGCCGCGAAGCGCGTCCCCGGCAACCAGGCCCTGGAAGCTCGCGGTGATTTCCGCCCTGCCGATGGATCCGGCCCACCCTGCGCCGGTGGCCAGCACGTATCCCGCGGAGAACCTGCAGAAACGCTCGTCGACTGTCCTGTCCGGCCAGCTCAGCTGGCCGTTGCGGCCGAGGCACAGGTTCTTTCTGAGCGGGGTCCAGTACGAGACGTCCACGCGGCACGACGAGTCCTTGGCCAGCTTCAGGTCCCAGACGTACCAGTACTCGCGGATTTGCTTCTGCATCCTCGGGGGCCCCACGTTCTTGAGCGCTGAGTGCAGGCGCGGGTGGGCGTCCTTGCCCTCCACGAGGGCCTTGAAGTCGCGGAGCTCGTCGCTGTAGTTCAGGGGAAAGCCGATTTCCATGGCCGAGTCGGGCCCCGGATTGGACATGTTGAAGGACGCGCTGACCTCGCATTTGTCCTTGTGCAGCACGAGATTCACGGTTTCGGATTTCATCACCACCGTGGTCTTCTCATCCAGGCGAGGGCGGGGCGGCTTCCCGCCTGACATGGGATCGGGCGCGATGTCTGCGATTGCAGGCAGGCTTGAGGACAGCGCGAGCAGCAGAGCTGCGGCGTACGGGATGAAGGTCTTCATTTCCTGTTCCTCCTATTTCCTTTTTTCGGGGGTTTTCAACGACGCGATGAAGCTCTCCGCGAATTCCGGGTCCTCGCTGCCGGCTGCGAGGGCCGCGCGGAATCCGGGGATGCCGGCACGGTAGAACCTCGGATCCTCCTTCACGGATCCGCGAGGCGGCTTGTCGCCCGGGCGGAGGATGAGCACGGCTTCGCCCTTGTCGGTCGAGAATCTGAGCACTGCCGCGCCCGATAGCGCCTCGGCGGAAACCAGCTCGGGCCGAGACGGATGGTCCACAGGAAGCGGTATGGCGTCCACGCCCAGGATGCGGGCGAGGAAGCCCAGGTCCGGGAACGCCGCCTTCGCGGGTGTCGGCGGGGGCCCGCCAATCCTGATTTCGTGATAGGGCGGCCTTATCGCGAGCCGCATGACGGCTCCGGGCCGGGACGAAATCTCCTCGAGCAGGGCCGAATCCGGGTCCGCGGCAGGAGGCTCGGGCATCGCCGGCAAGGGCGGCGGGACGTACGTCGGCGTCGGAGTGCCGCGCAGCAGGACATAAACCCCTGCCGCGGCCAGGAGCATGACCGCGGCAGCCGCCGCGGCGAAGGCGCGCAGGCGCGGCCGGGCCCGGGATGCGCGGGCCTCGCGCAGGACCGCGGCTTTCCTGGCCTCGTCGAGCCTGGCCTGAGGAAGCAGAGCCGCGAGAGCCGCGAAAGCTCTCGAGTCCGCGGCGGTTTTTCTGCACGCAGGGCAGGATTCCATGTGGGCTTCCACTTCCTCCGCCTCGGGGGAGGGGAGCTCTCCGGTGCGGAGCATGTCGATTCGGAGCTGGGCTTCCCGGCAGATCACGGCGCGGGTCTCCTCAATGTCATTCCACCAGGCTCCTGAAAGGCGCGAGTGATCCCGCGATGCGTTCGAGTCCCCGATGGACGCGCGAGGCGATGGTTCCCATGGGCTGGCCGGTCGCCTCGGCCATTTCCTTGTAGGACATCCCGGCCAGGAAGCGGAGAGACAGGGCCTCCCTCATGTCGGGGTCCAGCCCCTGCATGCCGGCCTTCACGGTGCGGGCGAGGGCCTGGACGTCGATGCCGTCGCCGGGATGTTGCGCGTTGCCGTTGGCCTCTTGCGCGGCGTCGTCCACGGGCCCGGAGCTCTTCCTCGACCTGAACGCGTCGATGCAGCGGTTGCGGGCGATTCTGAAGAACCATGCGCGGAAGGAGCAGCCCGCCTTGAACTTGTCCCCGTGCGCCAGGACCGACATGAATGTGTCCTGTGCGGCGTCGAGCGCGTCGTCCTCGTTGCCGAGCATGTGCCTGCAGAAGCGCACGAGGGGCGACTCGTAGCGTTCCACAAGGGCCCGGAACGAATCCCGGTCGCCCTGCATGAACGCCATCATTATCCGTTCCGTATCGGCCAAGTTCCGCAGCCTTGAAAACCGTCCTCCGCAAATAATACGGATGACGGCGTTTTTTTTTCCCGTCTTGAAACGTCCATGCAGCCACGGCACGGAGCCTGTCCGCCCCGCCTTCGCAAAGACGTATTCAATTCACTCAGCGGCCCCAGCCATGAAGAACCCCGCTTCGCGTTTCCTTCATGGCTTCGCTCCGGGGGCTTTTACGTCATGCAGCAACGGGAGGGCGAAGCTCCGCTGAGCCGCTCCCGTGTTGATGAGAGCGGCTCGCCAGGAGGCTCGCCCTCCAGGGAATCCACACGTTCCTGCGCCCCGACAGCTCGCATTGACATGCCCGAACGCCCCGGCTGAGCGGGGCGGCTGCATCCGAAGCAGCCGCTCAGGCCGCGGACCGGGGCTGGGTCAATGCGAGCCGCAGGGCCGTGGGGCGCGGGGACGGCTCTTCATCGAAAGACGCCCTTCCAGTACCGCTTCCATTCCTTCTCGAGCCCTTCCATGGTCGTGCCGAGGCTAGAGAGCAGCTCTTCCTCCGCCGGGTCGGCCTTGCCTTCCCGGCCGGAGTACAGCGTCCTGCGGTATCGCGCGAACCCCTGCCTCATGGAGGCCGGAGCCCCCTTCTCCAGGAAGTAGACCAGGCTCCATGCGTGGTCGTAGAAGTGCGGGTCCGCAACGCGGCTCCCGGGCGGCGACAGGACCTCCCTCAGGGCCCATTGCTTCCCCTCCCGGAAAAGCTTGCGGAGATATGCATAGTGGAGACCCGAGTCCTTGCCGAGCAGGCCGGTCTTCAGGACATTCCCGTCGAACGAGTGCACGGAAAAGAAGCAGGCGAGGCCTTCCCTGAGCCAGAGGGGGACCTGAGCCTGGGGCTTCGCCCCCCACTCGAACTGGTGGACCAGCTCGTGCAGAAGCACGTCGGGCGTCTTCTTCGAGCCCTCGAAGGCCGTGTATACGGTCCTCGTTTCCGGATGGAAGTACCCGTCCGGCACGCGGTCGAGAGGCATCCACGGTTCGCGGTGGGAGGCAGCGTATTCCACGAAGGCCCCGCGGTCTTCGAACACAATCACCGGCAGGAGGAAGTCCGGCCTGAAGCCGAAATACTTCTCGAGCTCGGAGTGCGCGGCCTGGC
Source organism: Planctomycetota bacterium (assembly GCA_041308285.1). Taxonomy (GTDB): domain Bacteria; phylum Planctomycetota; class JAKEIC01; order JAKEIC01; family DYIT01; genus PPR-0505. Next base: position 4,854 of record JBFZBV010000495.1, read on the forward strand.
AAAGCGCGGCGAGGGCGTCGGCATCGCCTTCGCCGGTTCCCGCGCATACGAGGTGGCGCGGCGTGCGCAGCACCCTGAAGCCGTCCGTGTCGGGAAACCTGGCCGGCAGGCCGCGGGACAGGAGGGAGGCGTCCTCGGCGAGGAACCACTCCCCCTCGACCTGGACGAACCGGCTTTTCCCGGATTCGAACTCTTCCGGACCCAGCCAGCGGCCGGAAACTTTCCTGAACCCCTGCTGAATCCTGGCTCCGGCCGCGCTCGAATGCCATTTCCCCTCGAAGAGGACGTGGCCGAGCTTCCCGTGCGCGTCGGCGTTGGCTGCGTCGAGCACGAGGACGTGTTCGAGCGTCTTCCTGGAGGCCGACTGGTGGCCGTGGCGGTCCGCCCAGTCCGCGAGGCGCAGGAACGCCTGGACGTCCCTGCCGTCCGCCGCCTTGCGGCGCTCCTCGAAGATGTCGTAAATCGAGATGCCCCTGGTCACCGCGAGCACGGCCGATTTGGGGAATTTCCTCGGACCCCGGGGGGTGAGCATGGAAATCCCCTCGTCGCCCTCCGTCTGCACGACGCCCTCGGCGAACGTGTCGCCTTCGAGTTCCACGACGTCGGCCAGGACGGGGCGGCAGGCGAACGCCTGCGCCAGGAAGGACAGGGCCGCGGCCAGGAGCATCGGAAGAGCGGCGCCGGGGCGCCGGGGCGCCGGGGCCTTGGTCTCGCATCCGGATGGAATCAACCGAACCTCAGTTTCAGGGCCAGGACCGTTCCCACCAGGACGAAAGCCACGGCGTTGGCCACGATCACCGGCGTCTCGCCGATTGCGAGCCCGTACGCGAACCACAGCAGGATTCCGACGGCCATCATGAGGAACATGGTCAGCGAGACGTCCTCGGTCCTGCGTGTCTTCCAGGCCTTCAATACCTGGGGGATCATCGCCCCTGTGGTCAGGGTCGCCGCGGCCAGTCCAAGAAGGTCGGTCAGGCTCATGGCAATCAAGGATAAGAGACGGAGGGCGGCGCTTCAATCGCCGCCGCCGAAAGATGCGGCAGCGGCGTTCGAGCGCCGGGCTGCGCCGGCGGCCGGCACCGGCCCGGGATTTCAGGCTTTTTCGCTCTCCACCGCGCTCTTGACCTGCCTCGTGAGGAATTTCCCGAACTTCCTGTACTCGTCTAGCCTGCAGGAGTTGACGAACTTGCCCTCGAAATACGTGATGTCGGGGCAGGAGTCGCACATGTCCGCCGTCCCGTCGGGCATGACGTCCGGAGCCTGGATTATCCCTACGCTTTGCGGGTATATGGGAAGCAGGAGCCTGAACGGGTTCAGGATCGAAGCCTTGAGGAAGTTGAAGAAGGTCCTTCTCAGGATTCGGTCGAAAGGCGACAGCAGGAAGAGGATTTTCGGGACTCGGGGCCTGTAGAGGTAGGCCACGTACGTGCCGCACCACAGGTGGTGGAAGTTCTGGACGATTTCCATCGTCTTCGGGCCGATGCAGCCGTAGATTTTCCCGCCCCAGCCCAGCGATGATGCGGTCAGCCACTTCACGGACTCGTGACTCCGGGTGCCGCCAAGGTACCCCCCGGGGTAGTATTCCGCGTATTTTTCGGTTATGAGCTTCCAGACGTCGCCGGAGTTCACGTTGATGCCGTCCACCTCGTCGGTCGTGTACGAGAGCTCGGACTCGTCGACCTTCTCCCCGTTCACGGTATAGTCGGCGTCCTCCGTCTTCGGAACCCCGCGGTAGGTGATGAATATGATGCTGTGCACCTTGTCGATGTTCTTCCTGGCCCATTCCACAATCGCCGGGATGTATTTGGTCGTCTCCGGGTAGACCGTGGAGTTGAAGGCGAGATACAGCTTTTCCTTGTGGACCATGTCGGCGTAGCGCTGCCGCAACTCGTTTATCTCAATCTCGTTCTTGCCCTTCCAGCCCGGCCGGTCCTGGAATGAATCTATGTGTATGGTGAAACCCGCAAGGCCCGCCTTGCGGAGCTCCTTGAGCAGGTGCGGATCCAGCGCCTGCGCGTTCGTGAGAATGACGGGTTTTATTCGCTGTTTCCTGATGAATGCCACGATGTCCAGAATCTGGGGATGGATGAGAGGCTCGCCGCCTGCGATCGAGACGTTGTCTATGTTGCGCCATTTCCTGTGGAACAGGACCTCCTCCTTAATCTGCTCGATATCCTTGTGCCCCTCCAGCTTGGACCTGTAGCACCCCTTGCAGTGGATGTTGCAGATGTCGGTGACTTCGACCCAGCCTATGGGATTGTCGTTGTTGTTCCAAGGAAGGCGGTACATCTTTTCCTTGTCCAGATCCATCGACGCCTCCAAATCCTTGCCCCGAGGAAAACAACCGTGCCGCTTGATTTTATACCGCGCACCGCTCGTTTCAAGCTTTTTTGGCCCCCCCCATGGCCCGGCAGGGCCCCGCGCGATTCGGAAATAATCCCGGCGGCCCTTGTGGCGCGCAGGCGCCGAGTTTGCTATTTTCGTTGGAGGATGAAAGTCTCGTTGGAGTTCCAGCCGATGAAAATGATGCGAACGGCCCTGGCGTCCCTCCTGATGGCCCTCCCTGCAATCGGCATCGCCGCGGCCGAGGAAGACGTCGTTTCAATCGAGAAATGGCTGGTGATTTCCATGCGGACCACCTCGCCATCGGACGGTTTCACGCTGAGCCCTGTCGCAGCCCGGTACCTGTTCGACGCTCAGGCTCCCATGCCGGAGCCCGGATCGAGGGAGGAGGGCATGGCCGACGCGTGGGATTCGGCCGGATTGGACGAGAAGGGCATGGTCAAACACGCGTCTCTGCAGAACGGCTACGCTCTCGCGGAATACGAATCCGGCGAAGAGACGATGGCCATGGCCGAAGGCAAGGGGCACTACACCCTTTACCTCAACGGCGAGTGCTTCGAGGGCGACATCTACGGCCACGGATACGGGACGCAGCCCGTGGTTCTCCGCAAAGGCCGCAACCGCATCCTCGTGAGGGCCGTGCGGGGCGGTTTCTCCCTGGCATTCAGGCCGGTGAAACCCGGGGCATACCTTCTGGGCACCGACAGCACGCTCCCCGACCTCAGGCGGGGGGTGGACATCGACGCGCACGGGGCCGTGCTCCTTGCGAACGCGAGCAGCATGCCCCTCAAGTCGGCCGTCATAAGGGCCCAGGGCCCGGCGTTCGAGACCACGGAAACCAGGGTCGGATGGGTTCCCCCTGTATCCCTGCGCAAGGTGCCGATAAAGGTCGTATCGAGGGCCTCGAAAGCGCCGCCGGAGGGTGAGACCGCGCCCCTGAAGCTCGAGCTGGTCTGCGATGGATCCGGCCCGGCAATCGAGGTGCCGGTGCGCGTCAGGAGCGGGCTGCAGTCCTACGTGGAGACGTTCGTATCCGCCATCGACGGGTCGGTGCAGTACTACGGCGTGAAGCCGCCTGCAATCCCAATCGCAGGCAAGGGCGCCCTGTTCCTCTCCCTGCACGGCGCCGGCGTCCGCGCGGAGGGCCAGGCCGAGGCGTATTCGCCCAAATCCGAAGGCTGGGTGGTCGCCGCGACGAACCGCAGGCCCTTCGGATTCGACTGGG
>JBFZBV010000496.1:0-5502 GCA_041308285.1 Planctomycetota bacterium
ACACTGGTGACCTGCATCGTTTTCGGAGTCCTGTTCATGATTCTCTGGAACAGGGGCGGGGACGAGCAGAAGAACAAGCCTGGCCCGGGACCGTCCTCAGGGCCGGGCCGGCAGCAGAATCCGTCCGCGAATCCCTCGAAAGGGCCCGGGACACCCCAGCCGGCCGTGCCGCTTCCGAATCCCCAGCCCGCCGCACAGCCCGTGCCGGCCGGCGGCGCCCAGGGCACGCCCCCCGGCCCTGCAGCGGTTCCCGCCGCAGACCCCGCGCCGGCCGGCTCGTCAGGGAAGTCTCCGAAGGCCCATACCAGCCTGTTCGACCCGAAGGACACCCGGCCCGTGCCGGAAAACGCCGCCGGCCCGCAGGAGAGCGGCCAGCAGAATCCCGGCTATTTCACGTACACGGTCGAGAGCACTTCGTCCCTCTACAAGATAGCCGCGGAAACCCTCGGGGACGGCGAGAAGTGGCGGGAGATCCTGAGCCTCAACGGCGATCTCATAAGGGACACGGAGCGCGTGCCGCGCGGCACGGTGCTCAAGATTCCGGGCGAAAGGAAGAGGCTCCTCAAGTTCGAGGATCCCGAGCCCGAGAAGAAGGACGACAGCCAGAAGAAGCTCAGCGACTGGATTGACTAGCCTGTCAGGGCTTCTTGCGGCAGTGCCTGCCCGGCGAGGCGCCTTTCCTGCCCATGTTCCGCGAGTACTCCGCCGCCAGCTTTTCCAGGTTCGCAAGCCTCTGATCCCACAGCCTGGCCGGCTTCCTCGGAGGGGCCTTCTCCAGCACGTACAGCGCGAGCATCGGCAGGTAGACCGAGCAGTCCCCGTAGCAGACCACGGCGTTCCCCAGCATGCTGGGGTCAATCTTGCCCCAGCTCACGGCCTCCGACGGAGTGGCTCCGCTGAGCCCGCCCGTGTCGGGCCTCGCATCCGTGAACTGTATGAAGTAGTCGTGCCCGCTCTCCGAAAGACCGAGCACTTCCTGTATGTGCGGCTCGGTCTGGAGCATGAAGTTCTTGGGGGACCCCCCGCCCAGCAGGACGACCGCGGTCTTCCTGCCGGCGGTCTTGGCGGCGAACACGTATCCGGCGGTCTCGTTCACGTCCTTCGACGGGTCAAGGTCGATTCGGATTCCCTCCAGGGCGAGGGCAGCGAGGTTCATGCCTATGCTGGAGTCGCCGGGCGAAGGGGCGTGTATCGGCACGCCGGACTTGCATGCCTGCGCGAGGACGCTGTAGTCCGCGGACGCCGGATTCATGGCGATTAGTTCGGCGCCGAGATGCCTGTGTACGTCGGCCGACGAAATCGGCCCCTTCAGGGCGCCCTGCGAGTGGAGCCTGCGGAAGAGGCTCCGCACGAAGTCGTCCGTGCGGAAGAGCGCCTCGGCCTCGAAATAGAGGTCGTATATCCTGACCACCCCGTCGGCCCGGAGCGCCTCGTCGTCCGCGCAGGGGCTCCCCTTGAACATCTCGAAACCGAGGGTGTAGTGCAGGTCGTGGTACATGTTCGCGCCGGTGGTCGTCATCCAGTCGATGTACCCTTCCCTGATGAGCGGCACGAGGCTCGACATCCCGAGTCCGGCGGGGACGAGCGCCCCGGACAGGCTCAGCCCGATGCACGTGTCCTCCCGGGCTATCCTCTCGGCGAACAGCCTGCAGGCCTCCGAGAACCGTCCCGCGTTGAACGAGCTCAGGCAGGAGTCCACGAGTTCGGTGTGGGTCATCCCGCGCCTGACCTGCGGAGGCCGTACCGGCTGCACGAGATGCTTTCCGCAAGGCTTGCTTCCGCGTTTTCCTGGCATGTTCCACCTTCCAACCTTGAGCCCCCCGGCTCGGGGCCGGGCATCATGCGGAACCCGGGCCGCCGGGGCGGCTTGCGCGTTTCGCGCGGAGAAGGGGAAATTCTAATCCCATTTCCGCGCGTGTCCAAAGTTTTCCGGGCTAGCCGCCTTTGCCGGATTCGGAGGCTCTGACCGGCCGCCATTCGGCCCCCCCCGCGGACGGCCCCCGCGAGGTCCAGGCTTTCGGCGCTCCGAGCCCGCCGGGATTCGGGTTCCGGGAGTCGTTCACGTCCCGCGGGATCGGCATCCGGGCGTACCCGTCGTAGCGGCGGTCGGAGTTTTCGGTCTCGTAGATCTCGCCGGACTGGTCGACGAAGAAAGCCCTTCCCGCGGTGCCGCCGGCCACGGCTGGCCATGCGAAGGCGCACCAGAGCTTCTCCTGGGGGCCCGAGAGCCGCGCCTCGCCCGCCGGCACCCGGACGCGGTCGGTCACGGCCGCGTCCCAGGAGGACCCGGGCAGGAATACGGCGAAGTAGTAGCCGTATTTCTCGACGCATCCCCGTTCGGTTATGTTTCCGTACACGCTGGAAATCAGGCCTGATCCGGCAATCGGGGACGCCTTCACCCCGCCTGCGATCCTGATTTCGGGCCCGCCGGACAGCTCGGCGAGGAGGCCGTATTCTCCCTCCCCGTCGCCGTCCTGGTCCACGTGGCGGGCTTTCCTGAATTCCTCCTGCGCGCTGACGAGCCTGGACAATTCCACCAGCACGGATTTCTCCCTGGAGGACACATCCGTGTACATGTAGAAAAGCACGGCCCACAGAGCCATCCCCCCGATTCCGATGCCGATGGCGACGAGCGGGACGAAGAGGTCTCCGCCCTTCCTCCGCGCCTTGGCGAATGCGAAGGCGCCGAGGGCGATTCCAGCGGGCGACGCGCCGAGTGCGCTCAGCACCAGCGCGATGACGGCCCAGGCATCCGGCCCGCGCCTCGCTGCCGCGCCTGCAGGGGAACTTCCGTCATCCGGACGGCCGCCGTCCATCCCGTCGCCAATCAATAAAAAAGCCCTGAAATGCCTTCCAACGGACTCCGGGCTTTTGTAGAGTCTAACCATCCCACGGGATATCTCAATACAGGCCGGCGGTGAAGGCTGGACGCGGACGTCTTTCCAGCCGGAGGGGACCCATGAAGACGATGCTTTCGGGCGCAGCCGTTTGCGCGCTGGCCTTACTGGCCGCGGCAGCCGACGCTGACGATTCCGGCATGCTCGCGAATCCGGCCGAAACGGCCTGGATTCCCGCCGTCGCTCCGAAGGAGCGCGGCGGGAAGGAAAAAGCCAAGGAGCTGCTCTCCCGCACGACGTGGTCAGCCTGGGGGGATTTCGACCTCGCCGTCGCGGCGGACGCCAGGGCCGACGCGGTCTTGGGCCTCGGCTTCTCCATGGGCGTAATCGCCCAGACCGACCTCATGCCGGGCAAGGATTTCCCGTTCCCAATCGTCGTCCCGCTCGGCATCGACCTCAAGTACTGGTCCGGCGAAGACGAGTACTTCAGCCCGACGCTGGGCTGGCGGGACACGGACGTGCATTCCGTAATCCCGACGTTCAAGGCGGACTTCGGAATCGACCTGCTATGGAAAGACAGGAAGATGATGCTCTTCCCTTTCGCCGGCATCGGCATGGGATTCGAGAGCACGAAGGGCGATCATATAACGTACGACGGAGGCAGGTTCGTCTTCACGATGCAGGCCGGCGCCTGTTTCGCGTTTTTCCTGACCAGCAGCATGTACGTGTCCGGACGAATCCTCTTCTGCGCGAACCTCGGGGCGGTCAACGTGAGGAGTTACGTCTCGTTCGACGCCGGCATGGGCCTCAGAATCGGCTAGCTGCCGTCAGGCCGATGAACCGCATGCGGGAGGATCGCAACGGCCTCCTGCCGAGAAGACAGCCGGGAAAGGGCCGGGCCCGGCCTGGCGCCGGACTCCGGCCTGCAACGGTAGTGGAGGGCTCATGTCCGCTGCATTCTTAGGCGGCATAGGAATCTGGGAGATTGTCGTAATCCTGATCGTCGCCCTCATAGTCTTCGGCAACCGCCTGCCGGAGATCGCGAGACAGGTGGGCAAAGGGTACATGGAGTTCAAGAAGGGCCTGAGAACGCTCGAAAACGAAATCCAGTACACGGAGGCGACACCTGTTCCGCCCAAGAGCGGTCCCGCGAAAGATAGTGCGGATTCCGGCCCGGCCCCGGCAGACCCCGAGCCTGAAGGGCCCGTGACGGGCGAAGTCCGGGACGGCCGCGAATCAGGCGGATTGGCCGGCAAGGGCGGCGGCGGAGCTGCGGCAGCTCCGGACAATCCGCCAGGCGGCCCCAATCAGAAGTGAGCGCCTTCAGAAATCCCGCGAGACCCGATGACACGCCCCCGGCGGGCCGCCGGCTCCTCCTCGCGACCGAGAAGCTCTGCAAGGACTACCTCATGGGCGAGGTGACCGTGAGGGCGCTGAGGGACGCCACGGTCGAGATGGAAGAGGGCGAGTTCGTCGTGATACTGGGGCCGTCGGGGTCGGGCAAGAGCACGATTCTGAACCTCATAGGGGGCATAGACAAGCCCACGTCCGGGAGGATTCTCTTCGACGGCCGCGACCTCTCGAGCCTCGGCCAGGCCGGGCTCACGCGATACAGGCGCGAATCCATCGGGTTCGTGTTCCAGTTCTACAACCTGATTCCAGGGCTCACTGCGCGGGAGAACGTCGAGCTCGCCTGCGAGATAGCGCCCTCGCCCGACGACGCGGCCGCCGTGCTCGCCGGACTAGGCATGGGCGACAGGCTCCAGCACTTCCCCTCCCAGCTCTCGGGAGGCGAGCAGCAGCGGGTCGCCATCGCGCGGGCTCTGGCAAAGAACCCGAGGATGCTCCTATGCGACGAGCCCACCGGCGCGCTGGACTACGAGACCGGCAAGCAGATTCTCGTGCTGCTCAAGGACATCAACGAGAAGAGGGGCAAGACGGTTGTCGTCATAACGCACAACGCGGCGATTGCCCGAATCGCCGACAGGGTAATCAGGCTCAGGTCCGGAGAGGTCGTCTCGACCGAGGTCAATGCGTCCAAGCTGACCCCTGAGGACATCGAATGGTAGTCTCGAGCCTCCACAGGAAGCTCCTGAGGGACATCCTCGGCGCAAAGGGGCAGTATTCCGCGGTCGCCGCCGTCCTGTTCTGCGGCGTCGCAATCCAGGTATCCATGTACAGCGCGATGAGGAACCTGAGCCTTACCCGCGACGCATACCAGCGCGAGTACAGGCTGGCGGACCTCTTCTTCCACTTCGAGAGGGCCCCGCGCTCGACGGCGGGCAGGCTCGCCTCCCTCCCCGGGGCCGAGAGGGCGAGAGGCAGGATTGTCAAGGACATCACGCTGGACATGCCGGACAACCCCGATCCCGTCACCGGCAGGATAGTCTCAATCCCCTGGCCCAGGGAGCCCATGCTCAACGACATCCACATCGTCGAAGGCGGCTACCCTTCCGGCAGGTCGTCGAACGAGGTGCTCCTGAACCCGAAGTTCGCCTCCGCCAACGGCCTCGAGGTCGGATCGGTAATCCGCGCGGTCGTGAACACCAGGCAGTTCGCGCTGACGGTCGCAGGGACGGCGCTGAGCCCCGAATACGTCGTGGTCGAGAGGGATGCCGCGGCGTTCATACCCGACGACCCCGGCTTACGGAGACTCTACGACCCG
>JBFZBV010000497.1:0-4353 GCA_041308285.1 Planctomycetota bacterium
TTGCCGACGTCGTTGTATTCGAGCCTGTCCGTGCACTTGAGCATGAGCATGATTCCGAGGCCGCCGAGTTTGCCCTGCCTGTGCCTCTCCCTCGCGGCGCCCAGCGCATCTCCGCCCGACCCGCGCTGCGTGTACAGCTTGTGGTCGAAGCCGTTGCCCATGTCCGTGACGTTCGTCGTTATCTTCTCGTTGTCGAGCAGGTACAGGACCTCAATCATCTTGTCCCGCCTGTGCCGGTTGCCGTGCTGCGCCGCGTTGCCCACGGCCTCGCGGAACGCGGCCGACATTGCCACCTGCCCCTCGTCGGAGAGCCCGGACTGCTCGAAAAGCCTGGCCGCGAGCTTGTTCGCCTGGTTGACGTAATCCTCCGTCGTGGGGAACTGCAGCCGGACTTCCTGCCTGAAAATCGCCTCTTCCTCCGAGACCCTTGCCAGCTCCGTGTCGGCCTTGTCGAGCAGGCTCTTCACTTCGAAGGGCTCTATGACCATCTGGTCGGCGCACACGCGCAATTCCGTGGGTTTCTTCGGGTCCGTGGCCGGGCCGTGGATTGAGATGACGGGGACGAGCCCCGTGGCGAGCAGGCACTTGAGCTTCTCGATGAATGCCGGGGAATCGGCCACCTTCGAGTCCACCATGGCCAGGAAAGCCCCGCCCGCAGCCTCAATCTTCTGCGCCGCCTCCTGCACGGAAACGACGGTGTTCACCTCCCACCCGGCCCTGTTGAAGTGGAACTCCAGCGTCCTCACGAACGGGTCCCTCTCGGGCACGAGCAGCATTACAGCCAGGGTTTTGAGGCTCTTTATCTGCGCCTTGAGCGCGGGATCGGGCAGGAACTTGAGGGAACTGCCGGCGCCGAGCGCGGTTTTCATCTCCTGGCTCGTAGTGAAGGCTATCACCTTTCGTGCGCTTACAATCTGCTCCTTGCCGCTCTGGTCCGTGACGGTCCTCGCCTTCTCCTCGATTACGTTGATTGAGAAGAGCCCGTTCAAATCGAGTTTGTCGCCGCCCAGGAGCGCGTCCCTCATCACCTTTATGGTGTTCTCGAGGAGCTTGCCGGCTTCCGTCTCGGAGCACTTGATTTTCTTCGCCACGAGGGTTGCCGCCTCGGTCGAGGGAAGGGTGAAGACGTCGGAGGCTTTCGGATTCCCGTCGGAATCCACGACGGATATGTCGGCCAGGGAGCGGAACTTCACGCCTGATCCGCCGTTGATTCTGGTTTTCATGGCGCCCAGGGCCGCCCTGAGGCCGGTCCTGGCCTTTTCCGCGTCGAGCCCTGCGGCAGATGCCGCCTTTTCGGCGAGCCTGTCCTCAGAGAGGACGTTCATACGCTCTCCTCGTCATCCAATCCCTGAAGACCCGGAACGCCGGAAAGGGCGCATGATGAGCCCGGTGGTGCGCCTATTCGTCTCCCAGGGATTTCTTCTTGAGTTCCTCGAAGGTGATAATCCCCTTTTCAATCAGGAGGGGTATGAGCGCCTTTTGCATCGCCTCGTCGATTTCATGCGTTTCGGCGGGTGCGGTCTCGCGCTCCTGCTCGGGCGAAGGCTTGTGGTCGCCGTAGAAAAGCTCGCTTATCACGCGCGTGAGATGGGCCCTGGACGCCATCGCGACCTCTATCCGGCAGTTCGCGATGAACTGCACCTCCTCGATGGCTTCGAAGTCCGTGGGGTCCGACATGGCCAGAGTGAGGACGCCGTTCTTGAAGTGAATCGGCACGATCTGGTGCTTCTCGATGACTTCCTTCGGGACCTTCCTCACGAGTTCGACCGGTATGACGAGCGACGACAGGTCCGCAATCGGAAGCCTCTCCTGTTTCGCGAGGAATTTCGTCAGATCGTCGTCGGATATGAATCCGAGTTTGACTATGATGCTCCCCAGCTTGCCGCCGAGGACCTTCTGCATGTCAATCGCCTTCTTGAGCTGCGCGTCGGAAAGGAGATTGGCTTTGAGAAGCAGCTGTCCGAGTTTCGCTTTCTCCATGATAGTGACCTCGAATTGCCGGAAACTAGCACCCCGCCAGAAGCGTGTCAAGCAAAATCGCCGCGGGCCGTGCGTCCGGGGCCGCTTTATTTGCTTTGCGTATCGAGGATTGCGTCGAAATTCTCCCTCGCCTTGTGCATCTCCTCCTCGCTCAGCGTGGGATTCGACAGATTGAACGATTCGCCCGACTTCGCGTGCGCAAGCACCACGAAATCCCTCTCCCCCCTGGATTCGCTCCTTATGTATTTGAGCACCCTCTTCTGCACCAGGACCATGCCCAGGAGGAACGTGAAGACTTCCTTGCCCTCCGGCTCTTCCTTGGCGAGCTTCCGGAAAATCTCGAGCATCGTATCCGCGTCCACGTACCTCGGTCCTGTCCGCGCCTTCTCCTCCTGGACGTGCCTCGTCTTCCAGTAGGAGAAGAACATCTCCTTCCCCGCCTCGCCCCAGCAGCGGACGCAGAAGTCCAGCCTCTCGAAATCGATGCCGCTGTCCTTCAGCGAGGAGTAGAACTCAGCGCCCTCCAGATTGGCCCCGCACGTGGAGCAGACGAGGGCGGGCTTCTTCACGTTCCAGTCCATCTACGTCACCTGCCGCCGGGGGCGAAGGCCGCTTTCCATTTCGCGGCGTCGTCCCCGAAATTCCTGCCGGACAGCTTCCGCAGAGCCTTGAGCAGCTCCTCCTTCACCATGGGGTCGGGGTCGCCCCCCGCACGGCCGAGGGCGGAAGCCAGCGCGGGAAGCGCCTGCTTGTCGTCCAGGGCCGCGGCTGCGGCGGAGGCGAACTTGACGATTGACACGTCGTCCGAATCAATCATCTTCCTCACCTGAGGCGCGGCCGCGGAATCGCCCGTGTCGCCGAGCGCCTTGAGCATGGCGCAGGCCACGAGCGCGTTGTCCTCCCGCCCCAGGGCTTCCGACAGGGCGGGAACGGCCTCGCGGTCCCTGAGCGCGCCGAGGGCCGCGGCTCCCATGTACCTCACGTTGGGCTTGGGATCGGCAATCAGCTGCCTCAAGGGCACAGCCGCCTCCTTCCCCAGGGAGGACAGCACGTCGACGCACCTCTGCTTCACCGCCTGCCTGACGAACTCCGACCTTATCGCCTCGATGAGGAATTTCACCGCCCGGATTCCGAGGGCTCTCAACCCCTCCTGCGCAGCCGCTATGTCGAGCATGTTCTCGGACTTGAGCTTCAAGATGAGCTTGACCGACGCGGCAGCTTCCCCCGGCCTGCCGAGCAGCCTGAGCGACTCGGCGGTCTCCACCCACTTCGCCCTGTCTCCCGTCTCGATTTCGGAGGCCAGGCGTATTATCTGCCCGATCCTCAGGAGCTCGGACCTCGCGGGCTTGCCCACCTTCCCGGGCTTCACGGCCTCCGGAAGCAGCTCGAGCACGCGGTCGTAAACGAAGCCCTTCTCCTTCTTCTCGAGCATGAGAAGCCCGCTCGCGCCGTCCTCGAACCGCCTCGAGTCCTCGCCTGCGAACATGTCGAGATACTTCGGCAGCAGGGCCGTCCTCTCCCTGGACAGGCGCTGGTGCTCCTTAATCTCGTCGCGCCACTGCTCGATCCAGTCTAGCTGGGCGTCGTCCGGCCTCTCCTCGGGCTGGCTGTCGCAGCCTGCCTGCACAGCCTGTGCCGCGAGAAGGGCCGCGAGCAGGATTGCCTTTAGTCGCGTCATTCTAACCTTCAGCAGCAATGCAAGTTACATCGTCAGCCATGCGGCAATGGTATCACACCGGACGGTGCCAGTCAAGGGCGGAATTGCGCAGGCAGCGATGAAGAGTCGCGCGCGGAATCGTCCGTGGTGTCGTCGGGAGCGGGGTTTTGGGGGCTCATGGATGACTTACAAGATGGAGTGACCGTACTTCCCCGTTTGGATTGTCCCATCGACGGAAGCAGCGGTTTTAGGTTCGGTCATGGGGAAGGTGCAGGAGAGGGGCGGAGACAGCCGGGAGTCAGGTTGTGTCCAGACGGGGCTGTATTTGCGTATTGAGGAAGTCGTCCATCTCTTTTCCTTGAAGCGGGCATAGTGCTCTGAGCGAGTCGAGCAATCCGGCCGCCAGGTTCCGAAGCGACCCGAACAATCGGGACCTTCTGTTTGAATCTGGCGTCTGGCGCCCAGGCGACAGATGAACATCAGTATCACCGTCCACAAGATGGTGGCCGCGCTGAAGTCGGTCAGGTCGGAATCGTCGGAATCGGTCACATCCTTGAGACGGTCGTTCAAATCACCCGTTTTCAGGATTTGCTCCGCACGCGCCGCGCCCTCGTTCCTCGGGCACGGCCCGTGCACGAGCCGCAAGTCTCGAACCCCGCGCCTGGAATGCCCGCATGTTCACCTCCATCCCGGCCCCCATCGGCTGTCCCTATATG
>JBFZBV010000498.1:0-5636 GCA_041308285.1 Planctomycetota bacterium
GGGGACGTTGTGCGAGATGAGCGGGGCGTACACCGCGAGGAGGAACATGAGGATGAGAACCCTCATCGACCACACGGCCAGCCTGTTCCTGCGGAACTGCGTGGTCACGATGCTCCAGTAGGACTGGCCCGGCCTGTCGCTTTCCTCCTGGGCGAACTTGAGGGGCGCATCGCCGGATTCGGGCCCGGCAGGGAGGGGCTGTTCGACGTGGAACGCGGGCTCTTCAGGCGGCGCGGAGTCGGCCGTCTGCGCAGGCTCGGCCTGCGGAGCGGGCTCCTCCTGCGGGACGGGTTCTGAAAGCTCCGGTTCCGGCGCCGGTTCCGGCCCGGGCGTCCCGGGCTCGGGTCCGCCGGGCGCGCCGGGGTCCCCTCCGGGCCGGGTCAGGCCGTCCTCGGGCCGAATCTCATCTGGTTTTTCTTCAGTTTCGCCCATCGCGTCAATCGAAAGTGATCCTCGGGTCGACGAAAACGTATGTCAAATCCGACACCAGGATGCCTATCAGCACCAGGAAGGCGGCGATCAGCGCGTCCGCCATGACCACGGTGTAGTCCCTTCCCATGATGGAATCGAACATGAGCTTTCCCATGCCGTTGATGTTGAAGACCGATTCGATGATGACCGATCCGCCTATGAGGGCCGGGAGGATGCCGCCAATCATCGTGAGGAGCGGGATGACGCCGTTGCGCAGGGCGTGCTTCAGCACGACCACAGGCCCGGAGAGCCCCTTCGCCCTGGCCGTCCTGACGTAGTCGGACCTTATCACCTCGAGAAGTCCGACGCGGGCGTAGCGCGATAGCGTGGCGAGGCTCGCGTACTCGTAGCACAGTATCGGCAGGACCAGATGATAGGCTACGTCCTTTATATACTCGAAGGTCGTCAGGTTTTCGCCTCCCGGGCTCTCGAACCCGCCCGTCGGGAACATGGCGACGTACTCCTCCGTCGTCAGATACGTGAGCAGTATCGTGGCCACGTAGAAGCTGGGCAGGGCGTAGAGCATGAACAGCACAACGGTGATTATCCGGTCCAGGATGGAATCCTTGTAGACGGCCGAGTAGATGCCAATCGGAATCGAAACGACGTAAGCGATTATGAAGCCGAGGATTGCGAACGTCATCGAGACCTTGAGCCTCTCCGCGATGAGATCGAGGACCCTCACGCCCTTGTACTGAATCGAGTCGCCGAAGTCGAGGAGCACGACCTTGGAGATGTAGTTCGCGAATCGCGTGTCGAGGAACAGGTCCCGGACCTTGTCGAGCGTCGTCTTCTCGAACCTCGGCGCCGCGCCTTCCCACCATTCCTTCCAAGAGTCCTTCTTGATCTTCTTCTGGATGTCCGGCATTGAGGCCGTCACCATGCTCTCGTTCCACCAGGTGCGGAACGCCTTGGACTCCTCGGGGGTGGCGTCCGCGGGGAGCGGGCTCTGGGTTTTCACGAGCTCCGCGGCCACGGGCGTCAGCTCCTGCCAGAGGGCGTCGTCCGAGGGGCTCGCGAGAAGGGCCTCGACTACCGCCCTGACCGCGCCCTTGCCGTGGCCGTCCGCCAGCGCCTTGGCCGCCTCTTTGGCCGCCTTCGCCCTTGCGGAGGAGTTCATGCCGGGCTTGGGTGCGAGTTCCCTGGCCCGGGCTACGACCGCCTGCGCCGCTTCGCAGGGCGGGTACGTCTTCCCGCTGCCGCGGAACCAGTCAATCCAGTTCCTCTCGAGCCTGTCCCGCAGGACCGGGTTGAGGTCCTCCTTTTTCGGGAGGAGGTACTTCCATGCGTCGAACCGGGCGCGTTCCTTGCCGAATTCGTCGTTCAGCGCCAGGGTCAGCTTCTGGCCGTCGGTGTAGTCGTCGGCTTCCTCGTCCTTGCGCACTTTCACGACCCTGCGCTTGGCGTTCTGCGTGAGGAAGTTGATGATGTTGAGCCTTCTCTGCACGTTCCTGTCGAGGGCGTCGCCCGCGAGGGTCCCGTGGTCCAGGGCGCGTTCCTTCTCTAGCAGGGACAGGAGGTGCGGGACGGAGTCGAGCCACAGGTCCTCGAGCTTCTCGTTCGCGCTCATGCGCTCGCCGGCTGTGCCCCGAATCTTGAGGTCGATGCACTCCGAGACGTCCTGCTCGTCCAGGGCGAAGCCCCTCGGGTTGAGGATGACGGGCTTGTCCAGGTTCCACTGCCGCTTGAATATGAGGACGCTTTCCTTCGACCCTATCGTTCCCGGGTTGACCTGGCCGCCCTGCGATCCGGTGATGAGCATTGCCGGGGAGCCCGGCGCGAGGTTGATTACGCAGAACACCACGAGCGAGATTCCGAACAGGGTCGGAATCATGAGGAACAGGCGTTTTACAAGATAAGATCTCATCTTGAGGCGGATCCCGCGCTCATTTCGACAAGTACCATTTGCCCTTGTACGTCTGGGGCCTTATCAGGGAGAACTCCACGTTCTTCACCTCCGACCACCAGGTCGGGATGCTTTTCAGGCAGTAGAGGAATGTGTACGGCTGCTCTATGTACAGAATTTCGTGGAAGCGCCGGAACAGCTCCCTGCGTTTGGCTTCGCTGAACGTGACTCTCCCTTCCTCGATTATCTTGTCCGCCTCCGCGTTGCGGAAGCTGACCATGTTGGAGGACTTTGGCTCGTCGGCCTGCGAGGAATGCCATATCTGGTACGGGTCGACTTCCCAGCCCAGCGCCCATCCGCCCGTGTAGGCCTCGAACTCCCTGGATTCCATCTTCTTCTGCATCAGGGCCCAGTCCAGCGCCTCCGAAATCAGGTTGACCCCGATTTTCCTGAGGCATTCCTTGTACGCGTCCGCCAGGGCCTGGAACTCCTTGGAATGGCCGTATACCAGGAGGTGGAACTCGAACTCCGTCTTCTGGCCGTCTATCACCTTGTCGATGATGCCGTTGCCGTCCGAATCCTCCCATCCGGCCTGCGCAAGCAGGTCCTTGGCCTTGTCCAGGTCGAAGGGCCGCTCGGGCAGGTCCTCGTTGTAGTACGGGTGGTAGCGGTAGATTTCCCCGGTAACGACATCGCCGAGGCCCTGGAAGATCTCCTTGAGCACCTTCCTCCGCGGGCACGCGTAGGTCATGGCCTCGCGGACCCTGCGATCCTTGAACTTCGGGTTCTCCAGGTTCCAGCCTATGTAGTTGAAAGCGAACCTCAGGAAGAAATCGTATTCGATTTTCTGGTTGCCCACAGGCTGTTCGCCCTTGCGGAAGAACATGCTGTCGGCGCCTTTCTCGATGATCTCCTGCTTGTACTGGGACATGGTCAGCCCTGCGGTCTGTATCTCGTGGTTCTTGGTGTTGAGCAGGATCTGGTCGTCCTCGCGGATGATGGGGAAGACGAGCTTGTCGATGTTGGTTGGGCGGCCGTAGTAGTCCGGGTTCTTGACCAGCGTGACGGACACGCCGTGGTCCCACTCGCCGAAATGGAACTGCCCGCAGCCGTGAATCTTGTTGTTGTACCAGTGCTCGTTGAAGTCGTTCCCGAGCGATTCGTCGGGGAAACGCTCGCCGTTCTCGCTTACAGAGAACAGGAACTCGGCGATGGGATTGAATCCGAGGCTGACCGATATCGACTGGTAGACCTTCCTCTTCCAGGTGATTCTCAGCGTGTATCTGTCGAGCACCTCAATCTTCTCTATGTCCTCGTAGTAGTTCCTGGTGGACGCGCAAGGCACCTGGGGGTTCATTATGAGTTCAAAGCAGAACTGGAAGTCCCTCGCCGTCACTTCGAGGTCGGCGTCCTTGAGCCACGCGAACTTCTCGTCCGAGTAGTTCACGAGCGGCTTCTGCCACATGACGCCTTTCCTGATTCTGAACGTGTACACTTTGAAGTCGTTGGAAATCTCGCAGCTCTCCGCGAGGTCGTAGACCCAGATTTCGGGCCTGTGCCTGAGCCTCGTGCAGAGGCTGCTCCAGCAGTAGCTCTGGAGGTCGGACACGTCGGAGCTGTTCTCCGTGAGCGGGTTGAATCCCTTGGGGTCGGTCGTGAGGACGGCCACCAGGGTGCCGCCGTTGCGGGCCGGGTTGTAGTCGTTGGCGGTGTAGTCGTCGATTACGGGCCTGACGACGCCGCTCGAGTCGGCGTCCCACAGGGCGTCGGCCTCTGCCTTGGTCGGCCCCTTCGGGCCGTACTTGACCCTCTGCACGGGTATTTCCGTCCTGTCGGGCCTGGTGTCGGTGCCCGGGCCTGGGGGCGCGGCCTTGGGTTCGTCCGGCGGCTTGGCCCCGCCCGGGGTCTCTCCATTCGAGCCCGAGGGGGTCTTGGGGTTCTTGTCGGGCTTCGCGCCCGAATCCGAAGGGGCCTTGGACGCCCTGATTTCGAGGTCCTTCACGTCCTTGTTCAGGTCGGATATCCCGCGGCCGAGGTTCTCGATTGCCTTGACCGCCGAGTCGACCCTGGAGGACAGGACTTTGGACTCGACTTCGAAATCCTTCAGGTTGAGCCTGGTTTCCTTGAAGTTCTCGGACATCAGGCCGAAGTCGCCCTTCATCGTGGATATGTCGCGCATGTTCTTCTTGAGTTCGTCGCCGATTGAATTGAGGGTTTCATCCATCTTCTTGAGCCTGCTTTCGGTCCGGCTCTTCTGGGTCACAGAGAGGACGGACAGGGCGAGTATGCCCACTAGCAGCAGGAGGGAAAACAGACCGGATTTGCCTCCGTCCATGGCGGAACCTCCATTTAAACGACGGGTCTTGCGGAAGAGATCCTAACCTAAATACAAGGAAAGTCAAGCGATTAGGCCCGGGGCGCCTCAACGGGACCTTTTGACGGGGGCTCGGCCGCTTGTGCGCGGGCGTATCGATGCTAGAATGCTTTCATGAGCGGCTCAAGTACGAAGACCAGGAAGATCGGCCCGTCGGTGCTGTGCATCCAGGGGAGCCCCCGGAAGAGGGGCAACACCGCGGCGCTGGTCGAGCAGTTCGCGAGGGGCGTTGAGGAGGCGGGTCTCAACGCCGAAATCCTGAACCTCTCGGAGTGCGAAATCAAACCCTGCGCAGGATGCCTCCGCTGCAACGTGCTCGAACGCTGCGTCATAAAGGGCGACGACTGGCCCAAAATCGCGGCCAAGTTCAGGAAGGCCTCCGGCGTGCTCTTCGCCACGCCCATCTACTTCTTCTCCATGACCGGGCACATGAAGCTCCTGATTGACAGGTTCAGGTCGCTGGTCCACGTCAAGCTCGCGCCTGCCGGAGACGGACTCGAGCACAAGGCGCGATTCGACCCGGACAAGGAGTACGCCCTCATCATGGTCATGGGAGGACTCGCCGAATTCGGGTGCGACGGCCTGAAGGACCTGTTCGATTTCCTGGCATCCGACTTCTCTCACCTGAGGGAGAGGAAGGTCGACGCGCTCATCTGCAAGGGCCTGGCCATGGAAGGGCAGGTCTTGAAGACCGCCGAGGAGCTCGAGACCCTTTACAAGAAGCTGGCTGTCGAAGGCAAGTCGCCCAAGAAGGACCACCTGTACAACCAGAGTCTCCTTGCCCAGGCCCAGCAGATGGGCAGAAGGATGGCCGAGAGGATCCTCGGCGCAGCCAGGACCGCCGAAGCTGCCGGTCAGCATGCCGGCGCGGCGCCTGCTCCGGAGGAGGAGACCCCATCCCCGGCCCGGCCTCCATCCCAGCCGGATCAATAATCCGCTTCTAAG
>JBFZBV010000499.1:0-6766 GCA_041308285.1 Planctomycetota bacterium
CCCGTTGAGCACTTCGTCGATCTTCTCTGCCACGAGCCTGTTCTCCTCCTCGGTCCTGCACGCGATGCGCACGTACTCCGGCCCCAGGCCGGCCTTGTTCGAGCAGTCCCGCACGTAGATGTTGTGCCGCGACAGCAGCTCGTCCCGGAGCTCCGTGGACTTCATCCCGTTCCTGAGCCTCACCAGCACGAAGTTCGTGAAGGACGGGAACGCCTCAATCCCCTTTATCCTGCCCAGGGATTCGCGCAGGGCCTGCGTGCAGGCGATGACCTGGACGCGGGAGATTTCGTAGTCCTTGGAGTACTGCGGCAGCCTGTCCAGGAAGAACTCCGCGAGCGAGTTGCTGTTCCACACGGGCAGCTGCATCCTCAGCTCCTCCGCCCTCGCGGGGTCCGCGCACACGGCATAGCCGAGCCGCAGACCGGGCAGGCCGAAGATCTTGCCCAGGCTCTTCACCACGACCAGGTTCTTGTGCCGGTCGCAGAGGTTCACCGCGGTCGGGGGCGTGGCCACGGAAGCGAAGTCCGAGAACGACTCGTCCACGACGACCAGATTGAGGCCGGCAAGGTCCTCCAGCAGATTCCGGACCTCGCCTATGGGCAGGTACTGGGCGGAAGGGTTGTCCGGGTTGATGAGCACCGCCGCGTTCGCGCCCTCGGACAGCGCGGTGGACGCGAGCCTCTTCGCGTCCACGCGGAAGTGCGAATCCGCGTCGCCCTCCACGCGGTGAATCGTCTTCCCGTGCTTCTCCGCGGTCTCGAGATATTCGCTGAACGTCGGCACGGGAATGGCCGCCGACTTCACCCAAATCCTCGTCATGTGGTCGATGAGCTCGGTCGCGCCGTTGCCGGCCACAATCAGGTCCGCGTCGATGCCGGTGAGGCGCGAGATTTTGCCCGAAATCTCCCGGTTCAGCGACGGATAGGCGCGCATCAGCGACTCGAGCTTCATCCTGAGCTCGCGCGTGAACGCCTCCGGAGGGAAGAAGGGGTTCGCAAGATAGCAGAAGTCCCGGATGTACAGGGCGTCGAAATCGTCGAACAGGGACTGGAGCGACGGGGAGTGCGAGGTCCTTGAGAACAGCTCCGACCTGACAGGCGAGTGGCGCGCCTCCTCCCAGAAAATCGCCCTGGCCTTCTCGTAGTCCGAGGCGAAGTCGATTTCCGTCCATCTCCGGCCCTCGGTCGAAGGCGCCTCCACGCGGAGACCGGGCACGAGGCTCTGTATCGCGGCCTCGTAGAACTCCGCCCTGCCCTCGCCGTGCGTCAGCGTGTCCAGCTTGTCCGCGAAAGCCTTCAGCGCCCTGCCCCGGAACCGCCCCATGCCGATGTACTCGCCGTCGCCGTCAATCGCCTCCATGCGCTTGGTTATCTTCGCGATGCCGCCGCCCTCGAGCCGCACCTTCATCTCCTCCGGGCCCAGGCCGCCGCTGAAATCCGAAATCAGGAACGCGTCCGCCCTGGTGTTCATCAGGACCGACACGATCCACTTGTCCACCACGAGGTCGCCCTCGATGATCAGCAGGTCGTCGTCCCAGTACGGCATGCTGAGCCACAGGGAATACGACGTGCCGGTTGTGGCGTAAGAGGGGTTCTCCACGTCCCGGATTTTAATCTTCGGCCTCTTCGCGGCTATGTTCCGCAATTCCTTGTTCACCGTCTGGGCGCAATAGCCGGAGACGACCACGAAGTCGTCCACGCCCTCGTCCGAAAGCTGGCCGATGACCCGGTCGAGCAACGTGCGGCCGTTGATCTCCAGCAGAGCTTTGGGCTTGTTCTGCGTCAGCGGATAAAGCCTCGATCCCATCCCTGCAGCCAATATCACAGCTTTCATGCTACCTCCTAGCCACCATCTTTGTTCCGTATCCGGGATTTAATGATGCTATGTACTGTATTCTAAATACTTCATATCAAAGCAGTAATGACATCGTCGAGCCCGGATACCACTCTCAATCTTGCGAACTGTTCTCAACTCAGAATAATTATACCCCAATTCCGAGAAAAGTAAAGCGAAAAATCGGCAATTCCGTTTTTTACGCCCACAGCGCGTGTTATGACCCGGACGAGCCCTGCTTATTTGGTTCCGGCTCGTCCGGGTTATAATGCTTCGAGGTTCGTCGGCTCAGCAGATGGGATTCTCCCCGTCGACTTCGCCGTGTGCTTCGTGGAGGTGTCATGATTCGATTCGTAGTCGTCTTATGTGTGCTGGCCCTCCTGTTGCCGGCATGCGCCTCGCAGGAGGAAACCGAGGAGCCGGTCGTCGTCATCGATTCCTCTGAGGACGATCCTGAGGAAGAAGACACTCCCGAGGATTCCGGAATGGATTCGCCGGATGAGGAGATGCCGCCGGATGTCACCGTCGATTCGCCGGGGGATGAGCCCCCGGAGAGCCCGCCGTCTGCTCCCAGCGGCGGCACGTCAGCCGAGGCGGCGCCATCTGAGGGCCCGCCGCCCGATGCCGGAGACTCAGCCTCGAAGGAATTGCTCAGCGCGGTTATCAGGGGGGAGCTCGAAGGCGTGCGGTCCGCCCTGGACCGCGGCGCCGGCCTCGATGCCAGGGACGGGCTTGGAATGACCCCGCTCCACCTGGCGGCCGGCGGGCGGTCGGCGGACGTAGTGGCCCTGCTCCTCGAGCGCGGCGCCGGCGTGCTGGCGAAGGATTCCAAGGGGAGGATTCCCCTTCACATGGCGGCGAGTTGCGCGAGGTACTTGGCGATGCCGCTCCTCCTCGCCCGCCAAGCCGCCGGGCAGGTCGCGGCGGTGGACGGCGGGAAACAGACGCCCCTGCACCTCGCCATGGACTGCACGACGAGGGATTCAGGATTCGAAGTGGTGTACGACTCCCAAAAAATACGCAGGGAGAAACTCTGGGTGGCTGTGTGGCTCTGCACCAGGGGGGCGGACGTGAACGCGAGGAATGCGTCCGGAGAGAGCCCCCTCCACCTTGCCGTATGCACGAACGCCGTGGAATGCTGCTGCTATCTGCTCTGGAAAGGCGCGGACGAGGACGCCGCGGACGGGGAGGGCAATACTCCCGCAGCGACTGCATTGAACTCTGAAGAAGCCGATCCTGCCAGCAAGGCCCTGTTCGGTGACCCGGACGGCATCCTGAAGCGCGCCATGCCGGGGCTGCTTGGCGCCGAGCTCGTCATTGCGGCGCAGAGCGGGGATGCCGGGAGCTTCGACAAGGCCCTGGCCGAAGGCGCGATTCTGCACGCGACCGACCCGGACGGCCGTTCGGCCCTGCATCATGCAGTAGAGGCCGGCCGCACGGAAATGGCCGCCGCCCTCCTCGAGAAGGGCGCCCGCGTCGATGCGGCGGACGGAGAGAAATCGACGCCGCTGCATCTCGCTGCGCACAACGGGCGCCTTCAGGAGGTCAGGCTGCTCCTTGATAAAGGCGCCCCAATCAACGCTCTGGACGTGAGGGAGATGACGGCCCTTGACCTGGCGGAGATTGCCGGGAGAGCCGAAGTCGCCGCTCTTCTGCGTGACAAGGGCGGAAAGACCAACCGGGAAAACGTGGCTGCGCGGCGGAAGGATCGGGAAATCAGGCATCAATTCGACTTGCAGTTGATTGACGCGGTGGCCGGGGGGAACGCCGCCGGCGCGGCGAAGGCGCTCGAAGCAGGGGCGGATCCGAATGCGAGGCCGGAGGAGCGTGACCGCCGTTTCCAGCCGGGCATGAGCCTGCTTCACTATGCCTGCATCAAGGGGGCCGCGGAAGTTGTCGCCGCCCTTTTGAAAAAGGGCGCAGACCCCAATCCCAGGTGGCGCGGCAAGACCCCGCTCCAGCTCGCCGGCGATGAGGAGATTAGGAAACTAATCGAGGCTCACGGCGGCGAGTGACGCATGACTCTCTCGTCCGTGGACCGTGCATGGCAGGACGTGGGGCCGCAGGGAGTGGGGACGTGGGGGCGTGGGGAAGCGAGCAGTGAGAAGTGAACAGTGAGAAGTAAAAAGTGAGAAGTGAGAAGTAAGAGGTGAGAAGTGAGAGGTAAGAAGTAAGAAGTGAGAAGTAGACTGTAGACCGTAGGCAGTGGACTGTAGACTTTAGACTGTAGGCTGTAGCGTGTCACGGTTTTTTAGCTTCTGCAGCCCCTACAGTCTACAGCCTATAGCCTACAGCCTGTTCCCGTTGCCTGGAGCCTGAAGCCTCGTATAGTCGTTTATGGCTGGAAAGACTTTAGACTGCAGACCGTGGGCAGTGGACTGTAGACTGTAGAACGAGGCTGAAGACCTAAGGCTGAAGACCGAAGGGCGATCCGTTGGGACGTAGGGCGTGGGGACGTGGGGCGTCCCGAGTAGCGAGTAGCGCGTGGCGCGGCCCGCGGCGATCTCGATGATCCGCCTTCGCCTGAAGTTCTCTGCCGAGGCTTCGGCGGACCTTCGGGATTGCTTCGGCCCTTTGGGATCAGGGCCCGGGGACTCGCAATGACCCCCGAAGGTGCGCTTCTGGAGGGCCGCGCTCCCGCGCGGCCTTTCGTCGAATCTCCCGATGAAGGCCCGGCGGAGCCGGGCCCTCCAGAGACCGCCTATGTAGCCACGGCACGGAGCCTGTCCGCCCGGCCTTCGTCCTGACGAGCGTGGCGGATTGCCGTGATCCTGGCGACAGAGCGCCCCAACCCGCCTTCGCCTGCCGGACATTGCGAGGGCTTCAGCGGGCTTCGCTCCGAGGGCGGCTGCATACGCCGCGGGGAACTGGATTAAGAAACAGCCCCTTTTACAAGCGATTGCAATGCATGAAGCAGGATGAGATCGCTTCGCGCCGATTGGCCTTATCGGCGCTCGCGATGACTGACACAAGCCGGTCATCGCGAGGAGCCATGAACCGTGCGAAGCTCCGGTTCATGGCGAAGACGCGATCTCCGTCCGATTGAGCATGCTTCGACCCGGATGATGCTTGAAGATCGCTTCGCGAAGACAGGCAGCAGGAGACCGCCGCGCCTCGGAAGGCATAGGGCAGGATTCGCAATGACATCTGGCGACTGACCGGAGGAGGTTGTTTCTTTGAAGCGAAGCGAAGCAATCTCTTTACCAGATGAATCGATTCGGCAGGGCGCCGGGGCAGCACGGACGCAATCAGTCCTTCGTGCCCGGCACGAGCGGGGTCCAGATCTCCCCCCACCAGGCCTTGTCGTAGGAGACCTTTCCTGCGGCGCGGCTGCAGAACCCGCAGGCGAATTCGGTGTGCCCCCGGATGTCGGTGCGCAGGACCAGGCGCAGGGACTCGCCGGGCTTGAGCTCGGTCCGCTCCAGCGGATGCCTGGAGCCTTTCTCGTCCACGCGCTCCACGAGGCACCCCGTCTCGCCCTGGACGCGCTTGCTCCCCTCGACGTGCGCCACCCAGAACTTGGAGGTCCATTCGGGCTCGAAGACCACCTGAGGCTTGTCGGATACGTTCCTGAGATCGAGCAGGCACTCGTTCTCGTAGTGTTCCCCCTCTGCGAACGACAGGCGCATGTCATGCTCGTATCCGCTGTCCCTGGCAGGAAGCACAACGCACGTGCTCTGGTGAATCAGGACGCGGTCTTCCTCCTCGTCCCTGCCCTCCTCATCCTCCCCCGGGGCCGTAGGGTCGAGCAGGAAGCGCATGGTCATCATCCCGGGGACCCAGGGATCGGAATCGACGACGTCGTATATCACCAGCCCTTCGCCCGGGGCGAGCACGGCGAACCCGAAGAACCGGCTTCCCTTGCCTTCAATCAGGCTCCAGGTGCCGCAGTCGGACCCGATGGACGACATGGGATTCTTCTCGAGGCCGTCGAATCCGATCTCGCCGACTTCGAGCGAGAAGCTGTTCCTGGGGCTCAGCGCGACCTTCCGGCCGGAGACGTTCCTCACCACAATCGTCTGCAGGATCAGATCCCCGAAGGTCACCCACATTGCCGGATCGGACGCGAAGGAGAACTCGAGGTCCCCCTCGCGGATTTTGAGGGCTTGCTTTTCGATTTCCGTGGGGTTGAGGAAGGGGCATTCGCGCGGCTCCGCCGGGGCAGCCCAGCGGCCGCCGTAGAGCGAGTGGACGGATATCCGGGCCTGTCTCCGAACGCGGCCGTCCCTGTCCTTCAGGGCCTTCAGCGCGGCGGCGATTGCAGGGTCTTCGAGCTCCTTCGGCAGGCCGGAGCATCGCAGAAACGACATCGCGCCGCGCCTTAGGGCGTCGTCCTTGTCTTCCGCCAGGGCGAGCAGACCCCCCCATGCCGTCTCGTTCCCTTTGTGTAGAATCCCGTTCAGCAGCCCGGCGGCCTGCGATCGCTTCCATTTCTGCTCCTTGCCCAGCTCGAGCAGGAGGAGGCGCACCAGCCCCGAGGGGATTTTCACGTATTCGAGGAGGAACGCGAAACTAGACTCCTCGTCTTCAGCCCACTGGCGCGAGTTGACGGCTTCCACGAACGCGGCCGCGTCGCCGATTGACCCGATGTCCCGCAGTATGCAGCACAAGAAGTACGTGCGGCCGGGCTGAGCCAGCTTGGCCAGGATTGCAGGGACAGCTTTCTCGCCGCATCCGACGAGCCGCTGGTAGTCCTCATCGGCCGGCGCGGATTCCCCTGCGGAAAGCACGCGCTCCAGGAGCGCCGGGATACCGGACTCGCCGGCGGGTTTCGCAGGCTCTTCCGCCCTGCAGACAACGGAGGCCAGCAGGAGTCCGACGCATGCGAGGCACACGCGTTTCATATGTCACTTTATCTTCGACCCGGCAGGCAGGTCCTCGTCCGGCCTGAGCAGGACGACCTTGCCCTCGTGCTCGCAGCCGAGCACGAGGG
>JBFZBV010000500.1:0-6503 GCA_041308285.1 Planctomycetota bacterium
ACGCCAGCGCTTCGACCGCGGCCCGGTGCCTCGGCTTCCTGCCGAGCACGCTCTCGAACGCCGCGCGGGCCGCGCCGGTTTCGCCCACCTCCGCGAAAGCGGCCCCGGCGGCCGCCTCGAAGCCGGCCTGCTCGTCCCTGTCCGCCGCGAGCGCGGCCCTCTTCATGCACGTCTCGGCGTACGCCTTGCGGTCCCCCTTCCTCGCGTAGAGGTCCATGAGCGCATCGACCGCCTTCCTGTCGCCCGGCACGAGCTCCAGCGCCTCGGCGTAGGAAGTGATTGCCTCCTCGAGCCTGCCCATGTCCCTGTCGTAAATCCTCCCCATGAGGCAGAGGATTCTCACCCCTTTCCCGCGGTCCTGCGTGTGCATGAACTCCACGTCGTATGCCGCAATCAGGTCCGCGAACCTCCCCGCCTTCCTGTAGCAGCGCTTGAGCGCGCTCAGGGTCTCCGCGTCCCTCTGGCCGGTCTTGAGCAGGGGCCGGAGCACGCGAATCGCGTCGTCGTAGAACCCCAGCCTCTTCTCGTAGAGCCTGCCCAGGGCCCTCCATGCCTGCCCGGCCGCATCCGGGCCGAGGGCCGCCGCCTCCTTCTCCATCACCGCTGCGAGGCCGGTGAGATTGCCGAGACGCTCGTACTCCTCCTTGAGCGCGGCGAGCGCCTCCGCGGAGTCCGGCCTGATTCGGAGCGCACGCTCGAAGCATGCGGCGGATGCCGCCAGGTCGGGACTGCTCTCCCTGAGGAGGCTCCCGAGCCTCAGGAGCTGCGCGTATCTCCGATCGAGATCCTCGGCCGGGATTGAGGCGAGAATCTCCTCCTCCAGGCCCACCAGGCCCTGCCAGTCCGCCGCGGCGGCCAGCTCCCTCCTGAGGTCCTCCACGATGCCCGGGCCGGACGGATCATACCTCAAGGCCCTCTGAAGGTAGGAGGACGCCGCCTTGTGGTCGCCCTGCTTTCCAGAAAGTACCGCCGCGGCCTCCCTGAGCAGCTCCGCCTTGCGCTTCTCGGACTTGACCCTGCCCGTCCTGTAGTCGAGAATCGCCACCAGCTTGTCCCACCGGCCGAGGAGGGCGTACACGCGCTCGAGCGAGGAGATGCCGAGCGGGTCGTGGAGCGAAACCGCCCTGAGCGTCTCGAAGGCCTCGAGCGCCTTTTCGAGGTTGTTGAGCCTCGACAGCCACAGCCCTCCAATCTCGCGCAGGAGGAATGCCTTGCGTTCGCGGGAATCAACCAGGCCGAGCTCCCTGGTCCGAGCGCAGAGCGCGTCGTGGAACCTGCCTGCGGCGGAGTGCAGGCGGGCGAGACCTTCGGCCGCGGCAAGACCCGCCTCGCCCCCGCCCGATACCATGGAGTACGACGCGACGGCGGCGTCCCAGTCGAGCAGCTTGTCCTCGCTGATGGATCCGGCGCGCGCCCAGAGCGCGCTCCTGCGGCCGGGGTCGGAAGCCGCGGCGGCCATCCTCCTCTCCAGGGCCGCGAGATCCTCGAACATCCCCAGGCGCTCGTAGAGGTCCTCAAGGGCCCGGGCGGCCGAATCAGAGGCGGGGTCGAGGTCCAGGGCCCTCCTGAGGTGCCGGATTGCGGCGGCGGAATCGGCGAGGTGGTCCGCGTACAGGGCGCCGATTTCGATTGAGAGGGCCGCGGCCTTCGCCCTGTCCGGGGTCGAGGATGCCTCCGCCTCCAGGGCTTTCGCGAGACCGGCGTGGTCGCCGAGCCTCCTGCAGAGGTCGCGGAGCAGCGCCTGCGCCTCGCCCGTCTGCGGGCCCGAGGCCGCCTGAGCGAGCACGTCCCGCGCCCGGCCGGGGGAAGCGAGCCTCTCGTCGAGGACTTTCGCGAGGGCGAGGGACGCCTGAGCCTTTTCCGCGGAGCCCGCCGGCAGTGTCAGACGCCTCTCGAGGGCCCACGCGAGCCTGTCCCACCGCCCGGCCTCCTCGAGCAGGCCGCAGAGCGATGCGAACAGTTCCGCGTCGTCCGGCTTCATCCCCGCGGCCCTGTCGAGGCACGACAGGGCTTCGGCCCTGTTTCCCGCGCGGAGGAAATGCATGCCCGCCCTCTTGAGAATCGCGGCCTTCCTTTCCTCCGGGACGTCGAGCGCAGTCTCGGCGTCCACCGCCCTCATGAGGAGGCCGCCGTCGCCTATCGCCGCGGCCGTCTCGCCCAGCGCCCTCAGAGCCGGCACATGCCCGGGGTCGATTTCCACCGCCTTGAGGAATCCCCTCGCCGCGCCCGCAGAATCGCCCATTCCGGTCCTGCGGACCGAGGCGGCCTTCATCCAGAGGTTCCTCTTTTCCTCCGCCTTTTCCACGGCCTGCGCGAGACGCTCGTAGGTCGCCGCGAGCATCGCGGCGTCGCCCCTCCTGAGGTAGACGCTCTCCAGCGCGTGCAGCGCCGGCAGGCAGGCCGGCTCGGACCCGAGCACCTCCGAATACAGGGCGACGGCGGCCTCCTCGTCCCCGCCCTCCGCCTTGAGCCCGGCCAGGGAGAGGAGGAGATCCCTCGACCCCGGGCCGCTCCTTCCTGAGATTGCTATCTCCTTCTCGATTAACCCGGCCACCGACGCCCGGTCCCCGGCCTCCGAGGCGATGTCCCTGAGCCTCCGGACGGCGGCCACCGAGGAGGGGTCGAGCCGCAGGACCTCCTCGAAAGCCTCGGCCGCGCCCCGTCTCCCGCCGCCGGCGGCGCTCTCGGCCTCGCCCAGCTCAATCAGAATCGCGACCTTCGGCGCGGCTTCGGCCTCCAGGCCCGCCGCGCGGCGCAGCGCCGCGGCCCGGTCCTCGGTCCGGCCGGCGAGGGCGTAGAGCCTCGAAAGCGCCACGTGCCTCGCCGGGCCGCCGGGCTCCGCCCCCGCGGCCCGCTCCGACCATGCGACCGCCCTGGGGACGTCCCCCGCGTCCAGGGCGAGGCGAGAGAGCTCCGAGAACGTCTCCGCCGCCTCCGCGACGGACGAAGCCCTGGCTGCGAGGCTCTCGAGCACCGCCGCGAGGGATTCGACGTCGCCCGACCTCCTGTGCAGCGCTGCCAGCCGCTCGAGAGCGCGCCTGTCGCCCGGGAGGGTCTCCAGCATCCTCTGCGCCGCCCTTGCCGCCGCAGGCAGGTCCAGGCATTTCTCCTCGAGCAGGACGGAAAGGGAGGCGAGGAGGGAGAAGCGTTCCGATGCCGGCGAATTGTCAATCTCCCACTCCCGCACGCGGGCGGCCGTCCTCCACTCGCAGAGCGACTCCGCCGTGGAGACCAGCTTCGACCTGATTTCCCTGCTCGACGGGTCCTCTGCGAATGCGCGCTCCAGGAGCTTCAGCGCCTCGTCCGGCCTCGAGAGCCTTTCCAGGTCGAGAATGCCGAGCGAGAGGAGAATCGCCGCGCTCTCCGGACCGGGCCGGGACAGTCCGAGCTTCATTCCCAGTATGCGGCCGTGGCCGGCCCAGTCGCCCGTCTGCGCCGTGAGCCCCGCCATCGCGTCGAGGGTCTCCGCGTCGCCCGGCGCGAGGTCGAGGAGCTTCCCGAACGCGTCCAGGGCCCGGCCAGGGTCGCCGAGCCTGTCGCGCCAGATGCAGGCCGTCTCCTTCGCCACGGCGGCGGAAGGCGCCGCGAGCCGCGACTGGTGGGCCTGCAGGGTTTCCACGAGCTTGAGCCACTCGCCCCTCCCCCTGAGGATGCCCTCGATTCGCGTCAGGGCGGAGAGGTCGGACCGGTCCGCCTCGTCGGCGCGCTCGAGGAGCGACAGCGCGTAGGCGGCGTCGGTCATGCGGTTCTCCGCGATCTCGGCCGCCTTGAGGAGCCTCTCCTTCCTCTCTCGGTTTCCGGATGCGTACTCCGCCCAGGTCTCGAGCGTCGAAGCCTGCTCCGGCCAGCGGCGGAGCTTCTCGTACAGGGATTCCGCCCCTTCGAGCGCGCCGGCGTTCCCCGGATCGAAGGCCAGCGCCCTCTCGTACGCGGCCGCGGCCTCGGCGGGGTCATCGAGAGTCTGCGACGCAATCCGGGCCATCTCCACGTTGATTGAAGCCGCGTCGAACCTGTCCCTCGCGACGGCGGCCTTCCTCCTGAGCGCGTCCAGGATCCCCCTGTCGTCCCCGCTCTTCCTGTGCAGCTCCTCGAGAAGGTCCAGCGCGGGCCTGCATTCCACGTCGATTCTCAGGGCCTCCTCGAAAGCCGCCCTGGCCTGGCCCGGCCGCGAGAGGCTGCGGAGGCAGATTCGCCCCGCCTCGACGAGCGTTTCCACCCGTTCCGCGGGGCTCGCGGAGATGTTCCCCTTCGCCTCGAGAACGTCGAGGTACTCCTCGTACCGGCCCTCCGCGGCGAGCATCGGGCCGAGGGCGTCCATGGCCTCGCGGCTCCTCCGGTCGGCCACGAAGGCCTTCCTGAAGCTCGACAGGGCCTGGGCCGGCGATCCGAGCCGGTCCCTGTAGAGCAGGCCCGTCTTGACGTGCAGCGCCGCGACCTCGCCCAGGTCGTCCACGAGCTCGATCGTGCGCATGTAGAGCCTCGCGAGGTCCCTGTACCTGCCGGTGCGGTCGAGCAGCGCGCCCAGCGCCCGGATGGAGTCCAGGCGGGCCGGGTCGATTTCCAGCGCCTTCCAGTAGGTCCCGACCGCCTCCTCCTCCCGGCCCGGGATGGCCTCTAGAATCTCCGCCACCCTGAGCAGATGCGGCAGCCTCTCGGCCGGGTCCTTGGCCGCGTCGGCCTTGGCGCCTTCTATCTCGGCGAGATCGTCCATCCTCCCCGATTCCCTGAGCGACGAGTCGAGCAGGGTCTCGGCCTCCGCCAGCCCGGGGCTCAGGGCAAGGGCCTTCCTGAAGGTGTCCGCCGCGGCGGAGGGGTCGTGGAGGTCCTCAATCTCTATCCTGCCCTTGTCCAGCAGCCTCAGGGCGGCTGCTTTCGGATCGGCCGCCGAGGCCGCGCGGCTTCCGTGCCAGGCCGCGAGATCCGGGAACCTGCCCGCCCGGTGGAGGAGGTTCACAATCTCGGCGTCCACGGTCGCGTCCGCCTGGTCGGTCTCGAAGGCCTTGATGAACCACTCGACGGCCTTGGCGGGGTCGTTCAAGTCGTCCCTCCAGAGCCGGCCCAGCTTGAGCCTCGCTTCCTTCTTGTCGTCGAGGAGCGCCTCCTTGCGCACCAGCACTCCCGCCAGGTCCTCGTTGCGCCCCTGCCTCGAATACAGCTCCTCCAGCTTGTCGAGAGTCGCCATGTCGACCCGGCCGCCCCCGGAGGCGTTCTTCAGGCTCTCGATCGACTCCTCCGCCCTGCCGAGCTTCTCGTCGAGCACGTTGCCCAGTTCGAAGTGCAGGGCCGCCTTCTCCGCCTCGTCGGACGAAGCCTCGGCCTGCCGCCTCAGGATGGCGGCCAGGCCCTCCCAGTCGCAGGTCTTCCTGCGGATTCGCTCGATTTCCTTGAAAATCATCGGGATGGGCCTGTCCTCGACCATCTTCGAGTAGAGGTCGGCGGCGGCCTTGGGATTGTCCAGCTTCTCCTCCAGGAGTTTCGCGGTCTTGAACAGCAGCTTGCGCTTCTCGTCGGCCTTCTCCACGGCTTCAATCAGGAGCTCGTGGACGGAGACCAGGTCCTCCCACTGCTCCCTCTTCTGGAAGAGGTCGGAGAGGATTCTGAGGGCGGGTTCGTGCCGCGGGCTGGCGGCGACCAAATCCCTGAGGGTCGTCTCGGCATCCGCTGCGAGGCCCAGGGCGAGCTGGCACTGCGCGGCCTTGAAGAGCACCTCGGCGCGGACCTGCGGGTCGTTCTCCGAGCGCAGCCTCGGGAGGAGATGCTGGAGGGCCTTCTCGTGGTTTCCGATTTGGAAGCAGAGCTCCCCCAGCCTGGAGGCGGAGACCCTGTCGGAGGGGTCGGCCTTGACGGCCTTCTCGTACATGCTGACGGCCGTGTCGGGCGCGGAGAGCCTCTTCTCGTATATCTCGCCCGCCTCGTAGAACAGGCGGGAGGATTCGACCCCCGAGGAGAGGATGTTGGCGCGCATCAGAAGGACCGAGACCAGGCTCTTCCAGTCCTTGCTGAAGAAACAGACCTGCTTCAGGTTGTTGAACAGGTTCTCGTTGTGGGGTTCGCCGCGGAACACGGCCCACAGCCGTTCGATTTCTTCGCTTCGATCCATGTCACATCAGCAAAAGGCCGCCCCGCGGGCGGCTTGGGGTTCATGAAGGCCCTCCGGGGACCGGGCAGGCCTTCTCGATTCGCGCCTCCACGACCATGTCGTCCCTCCATCCGCGCACGCGGAGCGCCTCGGCGGCGGATTTGACCATCGCGTCCCGCGGCACGAGGCCGACGAACTCCGAGTCCACGATCGAAACCCCGAGGTCCGCGGCCCTGCGCCGAATCTCCTCGAGGACCGCTGCCGGAGACGTCACCCTGTAGTCGACCAGGTTCATCGAGACCTGCGCGAGGCCCCTGCCGGCGATGTACAGGCCGAGCGCGCGCACGGCCTTGAGCCCGCCGGAGGACTCCCTTATCGCCGCCGCAATCTTCTTCGCAACCGCCGCGTCCGGCGTGTCGAGATA
>JBFZBV010000501.1:0-4486 GCA_041308285.1 Planctomycetota bacterium
CGCCGAACTCTATGTGCCTCGTCTCGGAGACGTTGTTCCTCACGTTCGGGCCGGAGTGAATCTGCGGGGCGCCGTCCTTCATCGCCTCGACGGGGTCGTAGACGGCCGGGAGAATCTCGTATTCCACCTCGATGAGCCCCAGCGCCTCTTCGGCGATGTCCTCGTCGGCCGCTGCGACCGCCGCGATTTCGTCCCCGATGAACCTCGTCTTCTCCACGGCGAGCGGATGCTCGTCCAGCAGATGGGGGTAGCGCCTCCAGTTGCCGAACGGAATCTTCAGCGTGTCGGCGGCGGTGATTACGGCGGCGACGCCCGGCAGAGCCCTGGCGGCGTCCGTCTTGATGGAGATTATCCTGGCGTGGGGGTGGGGGCTCCTCAGGATTTTGCCTTCGAGCATCCCGGCGATTTGCATGTCGACCGTAAACTTCGCCTGCCCGGTCACCTTGGCGACTCCGTCGACCCTTCGGATCTTCTTGCCCAGCACGGAATATTCCATCACTTCTTCCCTTCCTGCATCCTCTTGGCCGCGGCGAGGACGGATTCGACTATCTTCACGTACCCCGTGCACCTGCAGATGTTGCCGGAAATCGCGTCCCTGACCTGCTCGGCCGTGGGATTTGGGTTCCTCGCGAGGAGGTCCCGCGCGGACATGAGCATCCCCGGAGTGCAGAACCCGCACTGGAGCCCCCCGCAATCGAGGAACGCCTCCTGCAGGGGGTGCAGTTCCGGGCCGCCGGCGAGCCCCTCGACGGTCTCGACCTCCATGCCCTCGACCTGCACGGCGAGGACCGAGCACGAGTTGACCGTCCTGCCGTTCACGGACACGGTGCAGGATCCGCACGCGCCGCTGTTGCAGGCCCGCTTGGTGCCCGTGAGGCCGAGCTCGTTCCTCAGGAGCTCGACGAGCGTGGTGCTCGCATGCACGGCCGCCTGGACCGGCCTTCCGTTGATCGAGAAAGAGACGACGATTTTCTTCATTTCGGGTGCTTCCGCTTGAGGGACCGGGCCGCCTCGTCCGCCGCCCGTGTCAGGGTGCGGCGCGTCATGACGGCGGCCATGTCTTTCTTGTATTCGGCGCTGGCCACAATGTCCGGGATTGGCGAGGCTGCCTCGGCCGCGAGGAGCGCCGCGGACGCGACCGCTTCGGGAGTCAGCTCCCTGCCCTTGAGAGCGTCCTCCGCGGCCGTCGCCCTTATGGGAGTGGACGCCACGCCGCCCAGGGCGACCCTCGCTTCCGCGCAGGTCCTGCCGTCGTTCTCCAGGCGGAGGTACGCGGCTGAAACGACTATCGGCGCGTCGCCCTCGACGTTCCTCAATTTCTCGTATGCCGCCGCCGCTCCCGGCCCGGGCGGCCGGAAGCCCACTTCCGTCAGGAGCTCCTCGGGCTCGAGGACGGTCTGGTAGTAGTCCACGAAGAAGTCATGGAGGGGCAGTTTCCTCGATCCCTTCCTGCCCGAGATTGCGGCTTCGGCGCCGAGCGCTATGAGAACGGGGGCCGCGTCGGAAGTCGGATCGGCTATGCAGATGTTGCCGCCGAGCGTGCCCCAGTTCCTCACCTGCACGGAGGCGAGGTGGCGTTCCATCTGCGCAAGCACGGGGCAGCGCCGTGCGATTTCTTCGGAGTGCTCAATCGAGGCGTGGGTCGAGAGCGCGCCTATCCTGAATCCCGACCCGGCGTCGAACCGGATGAAATCCAGCTCGGCAAGGCCCTTTATGTCGACCACGTAATCCGGGGCGAGAAGCCCCTGCTTCAGTATGTTGAGCAGGGACTGGCCGCCGGCGAGCTTCACCGCGCTCTCGCCGAGGTCCGCAAGGACCCCCAGCGCATGGTCGACGCTCTCGGCCCTTATGTACTCGAAATCTCTCATGAAAAGGCCCCCTCACTGCTCCTTCGTAATCGCCTGCTGGATGTTCCGCGCGACTTCCTCGCCCATCTTGCCCGCGGTCAGCCTCATCATCTTCTCGCCGAACGTCGCGAGCTTGCCGACGACACG
The DNA here is from genome assembly GCA_041308285.1 of Planctomycetota bacterium. Lineage (GTDB taxonomy): Bacteria > Planctomycetota > JAKEIC01 > JAKEIC01 > DYIT01 > PPR-0505. Next base: position 1,995 of record JBFZBV010000501.1, read on the forward strand.
GACGTTCGCCGTGTAGTGAATCTCGGTCTCCGAGGGGGAAAGTTCCTTCAGATCAATGGTGCTGTCCTGGTGGAACTGGCCGGCCTTGAGCCAGTCGTGCCCGTCGCCGGAAGTCTTGAGGTGCCTCGGCGGATCGAATTCGACGAACTTCGTCATGGCTTTCATCTTGAGCTTGATGATGCCGATTCTAATCGCCACCACGGCTTCGTAATTCCTGTCGTCGATTTTCGTTGCGCTGACGAAGCCCGGGACGCACGCCCCCATCTTCGCCGGGTCGATTATGAAATCCCACACTTTCGCAATCGGGGCGGGAACGTTGAATCTCTCGTCAATCTCCATCTGTTTACCTCTAAACACCGGAAGGGGAGATCCACATTATTTACGGCACGGAAATCCAGTCAAGCGAATTCGCATGGAGCGATCACGGGTAAAAAAAAGGCGGCTCCATCGACTGGGGCCGCCTTCGCTGATTCTGTTCCGGAATCGATTACTGTTTCGGCTGATCGCCGCCGCCATCGGCAGGCTTCTCCTCGGCAGGAGCCTCCTCAGCAGGAGGTTCCATGGGTCCGAGGAACATGTTTTCGAGGGAGGACGCGAGGTCGACAACGAATGCGATCTTGAGGTTGTCGTCCGGAGGCACGCCCTTCACCATGTCGAACGCCCTGGCGAGCTGGTTGGTCTGGAGGTCCCAGACGCCGCCGAATGCGTTCCAGGCTTCCACGAGGCCGAAGAACATGGAGTCCGGGTCCACGTGCACGAAGGCGATGTACCTTATCTTCGGGGGCACGGGGATGCCGAGCTTGTCCTTGATGGCCCCGAGCAGACCCATGAGGTCGTTCATGAGGGCGCCCAACGCCTCGAAGTCACGGCCGTAGGAGCTGCCTTCGGGGAATTTCCAATAGGCATTACTTGCTAGCCAGATGAAGTTCCAGCATATGCTGTGGTTGTTGGGCATCCTGTTGGCAATCTCGTCGGGTATCACGGGGTCGAGGGGGAGGAACTTGCCCTTGGATGCGATTGCGGACGCGAGGAGCTTGCCCTGGAAAGCGACGTTCATCGCATCGCTCGCCCCGATGTGGAGGACGACAGGGAGGAGGAGGAGGGCTTCATCCTCGGCAATCTTGAGCTTGCCGACGCCCTTCTGCTCGCCGACGTCCTCGTTCAGTTCCGGGTTCCAGTACTTGTCAGAGGCTTCGCACCCGACGAAAAGCAAGGCGACAGCCCCGACCAGAATCAACGACTTCCACTGCTTCATGCCTTTTCTCCTACAAAAAATAAATTTATGTCAAAACGTTTGGATTCCATTGCACCCGGACTTATTCCAGGCCCGCCCCGCGGCTTCGAACAAACGCAGCACGCATTCTATTGCCAAAGCAGCGCATGTCAAGGCAATTTTTCAAAATATTGGCCCTCCTCCGCATTGACCGGATTCGGGGCCTCAAATATCATATCGCCCCATGCGCATCCCTCATGGCCGACCGAATCCACCGCACTCCGCAAGGGGTTCCGCGGCGCCTCCCGCCCGCGGATCCTCCGGATTTGCCGCTTGTGCGTGCGTCCTGGCCGCCGCAGTCCTGGCCGCCGCGGCGGCTCACGCGGCCGGCCGGGAACCGGAGCCGCCGGCGGGCCCCGCGCACGGCCTCGGAGCGTGCCACAGGGTCTCGGCCTTCGCGGACCCCGAACGCAGGGAGATTTCGGGGAGCGTGGAAATCGAATTCGCGCACCCCGGCCCGGGCGCGCTGCAGGACGTGTATCTGGTCCTGTACCCGAACTCCTACCTCAAGCCGTCGCCGAACCTCAACGACATAAACTACGAGTGGACCTACCCTCGGGCGTTCAACCGGGGATTCACGGAGATTGAGCTCCTGACGCTGCGCGGCTCGACGGCGCACGAGATGGATGCGGGATTCCGCCTGGTCGACGGGGCCGAGGACAGGCGCTTCCTGAGGCTGGGCCTCAATCCGCCGCTGTCCGCGGGCGAGAAGGCGGTGCTCAGGGTCCGGTTCAGGACCAGGGTGCCGGAGAAGTTCGGGCCCTTCGGCTGCTATCAGGACGTCCTGACCGCCGCAGGAGGCTGGTATCCCGCGCTTCCGGCCTGGGACCTCCCGCGGGGCTGGCTGCTCGAGGCGCCTCCCGCCTTCTCGGAGGTCCAGGTCAGTCTCAGGTTCCCCAAGGGCCTGCAGGCGGTGGTCAACGGTACGCTCTTCAAGGGGGAGGAGTGCGCGGCGGACTACGCATCCCCCAGCGTCAACATCGTGTCGGTCACGGTCGGGCCGGGCTTCCACGTCTACGAGACGGAGGCCGCCGGCGTGAAGTTCTCGCACATAAGGCTGGACCCGGACGAAGGATTCGCCGGGAAAATCTGCAGCACCGCCCGGCTCGCCATCGAGTTCTTCCGCAAGAGGACGAAAAGGCCCCTGCCGCCGAGGATTGCGCTGGTCGAGGCCAGGATACGGTCGACGCTCACCGATCACGGCGGGGAATCGGGGTTC
>JBFZBV010000502.1:0-2764 GCA_041308285.1 Planctomycetota bacterium
ATGTAGCCGCCCCCGGAGCGAAGCCCGCTGAAGCCCTCGCAATGTCCGGCAGGCGAAGGCGGGTTGGGGCGGATATGCGAGGATCACGGCTCGTCGCGTCTGCGGCCGGGATTGGCCCCCCGGTCATTTCCCGCCGGATTCGGCGTGCCAGACGGCGCAGCGGAATCCCAGGTTCTTGTTCCTGCCTTCGTAGCCTCGGCGCCTCGTGCAGGGCAGATCGTCCAGCCCGTCGGAGAAGCTCCCGCCCCTTATCGACCTCTTCGGGGATTTCGCGTTCTGGTTCGCCGGGTTCTTGATGTATCCGCCGGACGAGGGCGGGTATTTCTCGAAGATTGCGGACAGGAAGCCGTCGAAATACGAGTCGAAGCACCACTCCGCGGCGTTGCCGCACATCTGCTCGGCTCCGTAGACCGATCCGCTCCTCGGGAGCGAGGCCACTCCCGATGTCTTTCCGGACGTCCCGCCGAAGTTGCACAGATCAGCCGTGGGATCCTGGTCTCCCCACGGGAAGCGGGTCTTGACCCTCTTTATCGGATTCGCGCACGCGGTCTTCTCCCACTGGGCTTCGGTGGGCAGGGCCTTCCCGGCCCAGGCCGCGTACGCAAAGGCGTCGTACCAGTCCACGCCCACGACGGGCTGGTCCGGCCCGTTCAGGGAGGGGTCCTTCCAGAATTCCGGCGTGTGGTCCTTGCCCTTGGGCTCGGACGGATGGCAGTACTTGTGCGGGTTCGGCGCGGACTTCATCCACTCCAGGAACCCGCCGTATTGCCTGTTGGACACCTCGTACTTGTCGATGAAGAACGCGCTGACGTACACGTGCACCTCGGGCCTGTCCTCGTCCGATGCGTAGAAGTCTTCGGTGCCCATCGGGAAGAAGCCAGCCGGGACGTACACCATCGGGGCCTTGTCAGCGCCGCCGATGTACTCGCCCGGCTTCGTCCCGCGCGAAATGCCCGCGGGGATGTTCCCCTGCAGCGCGAAACTCCCGGCCTTCTCCCCGCTCCAGCCGAAGCGCGACAGCCTCTCCTCGACCTGCTTGCGGTACCACCCCTCGGGGTAGTTCCTGATGTAGGACTCGCACTCGTCCGAGCCCTTCTCGGTGAGCTCGAAGGCCGCCCGCTCGTGCTCCGCGCCCTTGAGCCTCGCTTCCACGTCCGCCTGGTTCTCGCTGCCCTGGAAGTTCAGGAGGTATGCCCTGCACTTCCCGATGATTGAGTCCACGTCGCGGATCTCCTTCAGAGGCTCGTAGAAACCCTTCTCCTCGGCAATCAGCGCCTCGAGCGACTTCTTCACCTCGGCCGCCTTGAGGCCTTCCGGATAGTCCCTGAGGTACTTCCTGCCGGCCCCCGTCTTCCGGCCGAAGGCGTCGGCCGCGGCGAAGGTCTCGAAGGCCCTCTCCTCCTGGGCGAGCGAGGCCAGAATCCTGCGGACTTCCCCGATTCGCGAGCCCGAGGGGAATAGATTCGCGTATTTCTCCGCCGCGGACCGCTTCGCGGAGAACGTCGATCCCTTGCCTATGGCGGCGAACTGCTCGTTCTCGGCCTCCGCCTGGAGCGTGCTCTGCCTCGCGGTGATTTCCGCCCCGTACCATCCGAACGGGTAGGATTTGCCCCCCCAGCGCGCGAGGTACGACTCGCACGCGTCGAGCATCGCGACCCGGTCCTTCGCCGATCCCACGGCTTTGAAGGACTCGTTCTCGGAGCTCAGGTTCGCGAGGACCGACCGCGCCCTGGGCGCGCAGATTCCGCCGGGCCAGGCGTCGAGGAACCGGCCGTAGATTTCCATCGTCTCGGGCAGGCTGGATCCCCTCGCGAGGTTCTCGAAGGCGCTTTTCTCTTCGGCCTTGAGCGCCTCGAGGTCCACCTCGATTCTGGACGTGGCTCCGTCGCGAACGGGTATCTTGAGCAGGTAGGAGAGGTTGTCGGACGCGACCACCTCGATGATTTGGTCGCCGGCGGGAGCTCTTTCTATCGTAGCCGGGGTTTCGCCCACGGAGCGGTCCTGCCACTTGACCATGAGCTGGCCGGACTTCGCGAGGATGCGGATTGACCCGTACTGCTCCTTCTCGAGCTTCTCGGAGATGCTGAGCTTCGCCCCGGCCTCGTACGAGATTTCCTTCTTCACCGGCACGTAGCCCTTGAGGTCGACGAGGATATCGTGCGTCCCGGCGGAGACGGAGGCCGACAGGCACGGGGTCCTGCCTATCGACACGCCGTCCAGGAACACCTCGGCGCCCTGGGGAGTCGAGTCCACGAGCAGTCCGGCGAAGGAGGCGAGCTCCTTCTCAATCTGCGCGGCGCGGTCCTTCGCCTCCTTGAAGTGCCGGCCTGCGGGGTAGCCCGCCGCGTATTCCCTGTAGAGCGGGAGCGCACCCAGGAGCGCGCCCTGGCCGTCCAGGGCCCTGGCGGAATTCATCAGGCTCTCGCCCTTGTCGACCAGCTCGCGGACCTGCGCCTCGAGCTGCGCCGCCCTGGCGTTCTGCTCGATGGTGGTGTGCGTCGCCTTCAGGCCGTAGACGACCTCGTTGAGCGCCTTGTCGTAGTCCGAAGCGGCCATGAGCTTCTCGAAGGCGGCCATGTGGATGAACCACTGCGCCTTCTTGATGCGCTCCTCGATTTCCTCGGTCTGCTTCTGCTCGCGCGCCTTCTTGAAGTTCAGGACCGCCCCGTTCCAGTCCGACGCCTCGAAGGCCGTATCCCCGAGAGCCTTGAACTCGGCGTAGGTCTTGTCCCGCTGCGCGTCGATGTCCGATATGCTCGGACCC
>JBFZBV010000503.1:0-3493 GCA_041308285.1 Planctomycetota bacterium
CCGTCGCGGAGAACCGTGAACCGGATTTCCGCGCCGATCCTGGCGCCGCCCAGTGCGGTCTTCAGGTCATCTGCGCTCTTGATTTCCGCCGAGTCCGCCTTGAGGACCACGTCGTTCACGAGCAGCCCGGCCTTCTCCGCGGGCCCGCCGGCGGTCACGCCCGTGACCACGATCCCGCCCGACACGCCGAGCTTCTCGAGCTGCTCCTTCCCGATATCGCCCACCCTGACCCCAATCCACGGCTTGCCGTCCTTCGGCACGTCCGCGGGAGGAGGGGGGTTCTTCTTCAGGAGGTCGGTAATCTTCCTGATTGTCTCGTCGTCGAGCCCCATCTCCTTCAGCTTGTCCGGCAGCTCCTCCTCCGTCACGCCGAACTGGGCCATGAGCTTGCGAATCCACTCGGGGGTGAACTTGTAGTCCTTCGGAAGGTACTGCTTGACCATATCGCGCATGCCCGGGTCCTTGAGCATCGCCTTGACCCGCTCCCACCCCTCCTTGCCGAGGAAGCCCCTGAGCATGTCCTCGAATTCCTTCGGGATGTCGAGATCGAGGCCGTCCTTGTCCCCCTCCTTGCCCTTCTTGTCCCCGAGGAGGTCCTCGATGAGCTTGTCCACGTCGTCCTCGCCCGGCCTGGCGCCATCCTTCTTCTTCCCGCTCAGCAGATCATCCAGGTACTTCTCAATGTCCTCGATCCTCTGGGATTTGGTCCCGGAGGGCTTTCTGAACTTGTCCTTGAGCCCCCCGAGCAGGTCGTCGAACACCTTCCGGAGCTCGGCCTTGTCCGCTTCCGACATGCCCGCGACGAGCTCCTCGGCGGCCTTTTCAATCTCCTTGACGATCTTTTCCCTGTTCTCCTTCGACTGCGTGGCGATCCGTTCGAAGAAGCGCCTTGCGCGCAGCCTCTTCTCCATGTCCTCGCCAAGCAGATCCTTCAGGTACCCGGCAATCGCCTCGCGGCGGTTCTTGAGGGTCTGCTCCATGAACTTGTCGATCTCCCTCTCGGCCTTGGAAGGCTTGTCGGCCTTGCCGCCGGCCCTGGCTCCCATGGTCAGCGGGACGTCCATCCTGGACCCGTCGCGGAGGATTCTGAGCTGGAGCGTCCCGCCGGCCTTGACTCCGCCCAGCATCTCCTGCATCCCCTCGACCGACCCGATTTTCCGCCCGTTGACGGAGAGGATGATGTCGTGGAGCCTGAGTCCCGCGGCCTCGGCAGGGCTGCCGTCCACGACCTTCTTCACGGCCACGCCCTCGTCCGCCTCGAGGTTCAGGAGCACCCTGACGCCTTTCGTGATGGGCGAGAGGCTCAGGCCCAGGAAGGGCTTCTCCGCCGCCTCACCGGGCTCCTTCTGCCCGTCGCGCTTCTGCCTGAGCTTCTCCTCGAGATCCTTGCGCAGTTTCTTGTAGTATTCGTCGAGCTTTTTCAGGGCCTCCTCGAGATCCCCCTCCGTCTCCTGCGCGGGGACCGGCGCGGCCAGGAACGCGAAGAGGGCCAGGATCGAAAGCAGGTATTTCGCGATCTTCATCAGAAAACCTCCAACAACGGCCCCGGTTCCGGATTTCAAGCCCGGCAGGGCCGCTCGTTCAAAAACCCTAGACGATTATAGCAGAACGCCGCTCCGCGAAATATCCAGGCCCGAAAAAAAAGCCCCGCCCGGCCCCTTCACCGGTTCCGGGGCGGCAGCGCCTTCGCGAGGGCCGACGCGAGCCCCTCCATCTCCTCCCTCGTGTGCCCGAGGTTCACGGAAATTCTGAGCCTCGCGGACCCCTCCGGCACGGTCGGCGGCCTTATCCCGGCCACGAGATACCCTTCGGATCGCAGGCGCGCCGCGCACTCGACGGCCGCGGCCGAGGCTCCCGCAACGACGGGCAGTATCGGCGTGTCGCCCGGAAGCGCGGCGATTCCCCTGGCCGAAAGCATGCCCCTCAGAAGGCGCGCCTTTTCCCGGACCTGCGCGGCCATGCCGGGGTTCTCCGTCAGTATGGCGAAAGCCTCGAAGAGGCCCGCGCAGAGCGGGGGCGGGAGGGCGGTCGTGTAGACGAAGGTCCTCGCCTTGTTGCGCAGCAAATCGACCAGGGTCGCAGATCCGGCGACGTACCCTCCCGCGCCTCCGAGGGCCTTGCCGAGCGTTCCCACCGAGGCGTCCAGCGCGCCCTCGAGGCCGAATTCCTCCTCGATGCCCCTGCCTGTTGCGCCCAGGACGCCGGTGGAATGGGCCTCGTCCGCCACGAGCCACGCGCCGCGGCGGTCGGCGACGTCCCGCAGCTCCGCGAGAGGAGCGACGTCGCCGTCCATGCTGAACACCGCGTCGGTCACGATGATTCTGCGCCTGTAAGGCCCGCCCTCCGCCATCATCCTGTCGAGCGCGATGGCGTCTCGGTGCGGGTACTTGAACGTCGAGGCGCGCGATATCCGGCATCCGTCTATTATCGACTCGTGGTTCAGCTCGTCGCTGTATATCGCGTCGCCCCTGTCCGCGATGGAGTCCAGAAGGCCGATGTTCGCCATGTAGCCCGTCGGGAACAGCACGATCCTCCTGCGTTTCCAGGCCCCTATCATCTCCTCGAGCGCCTCGTGCACCCCGAGGTTGCCGGATATCATCCTGGACGAGGGCGATCCCAGCCCGCACAGGTCGAGGGCCCTCGATGCGGCCGACCTGACCCTGGGGTGGTCGCTGAGGTTCAGATAGTCGTTCGAGCTGAAGTTGACGCACCTGCGGCCCGCCAGCGTGACGTGCGTCCCCCCGGCGCGCTCAATCGCCAGCATGCTCCGCCTGAGGCCGCGCGCCTCGAGGTCCGCGAGCTCCGATGCCAGGCTGTCGTCCATCCTTCCCATTCCGGTCCTCCCAGGCCCGGCCGGCCCCCGGCGGCGGGACGGCTCGGCGCGCGCCCGCCTTCCGGATGCCGCCATCGGGATGATTATGGCGGAAAGCCGCGGCGTTTGTCGAGGCCGAACCGCGTGTCCGCGCCGGGCCCGCGCCGGCGGGTCCCGCGTCAAGGCGCGGATTCTTTGACCTCCGGCGGGCGAACAACTATACTAACTTTCACCGCTACCTCGTGTTGTGTTGGCTTGATTATGGCTACCGCCTCGGAGCGCGACATCGAGTTCGGCAGAATCGCCGTCTCGCGCGGCCTCGCGACCAAAGTCCAGGTCGAGGAGGGCCTCAAGGCCCTCAGGACCGGATCATCGTCCGCCCGGGACCTCGGGGGATATCTCAATGAGAAGGGGTACCTCACCGCCGTCCAGGAGGATGCAATCAGGGGCGAGATCGACGGATCGCAGGCCAAGCCGCGCATCCTGGGCAATTACGAGCTGCTTGAACTCGTGGGCAAGGGCGGCATGGGGAGCGTATACAGGGCGCGGCAGTTATCGATGGACCGCATAGTGGCGCTCAAGGTGCTCGACGCGGAGCGCACGAAGAACGAGTCGTTCAGGAAGCGCTTCATAAGGGAAGCCCGGGCCGCGGCGGCCCTGAACCATCCGAACATCGTCAGG
>JBFZBV010000504.1:0-3996 GCA_041308285.1 Planctomycetota bacterium
AGATCTGCGCTTCTTCGCAATCATCTTGTCGAGCAGCGAAACGACCGTCTTGGGCACGAGCGGGTTGATTTCGTCGATTGGCCTCGGCTTGTCGTAGACGATTTTCTTGAACAGCGAGAGCGGGGTCTCGGCCTTGTGGGGCACGGTCCCGGAAAGCATCTCGTACAGCACGACGCCGAGGGAATAGATGTCCGCCCGGGAGTCGACCTCAATGGTCTCGCACTGCTCGGGCGAGCTGTATTCAGGCGTTCCGAGATAGACGCCGGACTCCGTAATCTTCGAGTCGAAGACCGCGCCCTTGGCGAGGCCGAAATCCATGACCTTCACGATCCCCGACTCTTCAATCATGATGTTGTCGGGCTTTATGTCCCTGTGGATAATCCCCTTGGCATGCGCGACCGCCAGGGCGGAAGCGGCCTGGCGGATGATCTCGAGGGCGTCTTTCCACGGCAGGACGCCTTCCTCGCGCACGAGCTTCGAGAGGGTCTTGCCGCGGACGAGCTGCATGGCGAGGTAATAGTCCCCCTCGTCCACTCCGGCGCCGTAAATCGTAACGATGTTCGGGTGCTCGATTTTCGCAGCGGCCTTGGATTCGCGGAGGAAGCGGTCGATGTACTTCTCGTTCGCCGAAACCTCGCGGGGCAGGACCTTTATGGCGACTTCCCGGTCGAGGTTCTTCTCGTAGGCCCGGTAGACCACCCCCATCCCGCCCTGGCCTATCTTGTCCTTTATCTCGTACGGCCCCATGAACTTCTTATCCGCCATCGGACACCCCCTGTGAAACACCCTGCTTATTATTTCCCTTACAAAGCGATAGACGAAGCTCTGCGGGTTAAGTTCCCGTTTTTCCGCGCGGAATCGCCCGGAAACGCAACCATCAATGATACGCCGGCGCCGTGCGGAAGGACAGCCGAAATCCTTTGTAACACCGATTCCGGCCTGAAGGAACCGGACGGCGCCCGGAAGGGCGCAGAAGGCGTGTCAGGACAGCTGCCGGCCTTTGAGCTCCTGGTCGAGGAGCTTGAGGAACATCTTGAACTTCTCCTCGTTCCGCCTGTCGAGGGCGACCAGCTTGGCGTGGACGTCCCGGATTTTGAGAATCCTCTCCTCCGAGGTGCGCGGGAAAGCGTCCAGACGCCTCATTTCGAGCTCCGGCATCTCGGTTCGGCCCTGCTTTATGGCGATCATCTTCGGCAGACCGAGGCCGTCCATGAGCTTCATGTGGTGCTCGTTCGGATTGATTACCGTGACGGCCTCGTCGCGCTTCACCCTCGGCGACTCCGCCATCCCGACGAGGACGCCCATGAAGGTCGAGTCCATGGACCTGCACTGGCTCAGGTCGACGATGAACCTCATGAAGCCCTGCTTCATCATCTCTTCGCTGAAGTCCCAGAAATCGATCCCCACCGTGGCCATGCCCAGACCGACGACGCGGGCATAAACCACGCTGCCCGACCTGGCGACTTCGAGATAGCCCAAAGGTTCATCCATGAGGCGTGCTGCAAAGGCGTTGTATACGTCCGGGCCGTGTCGCCCGAATGGAAGCACCTGCTGCCCGGTGTGATTGTCCCGCCGGCCTACTGCCCTTTTTCCGGAGTGTCGGTCGGCGGCGGAGCCGCTTCCTGCGCCCCGAATTCCTTCTCAATCCAGGCGATGAACTGGGTCTTCTTGCTCGTGATGTCGTTCAAATGGTTGACGTCGTCCGGCAGGTTAGGATCGATGAAGAGGGCTTTGCGGCACTCCCTGATGCCCTGTTCGTAAAGCCCGATAATCTCATCTTTCGCAGCCATGGTGAGATGCTTGCGCTCGACCGCGTACTGGCCGGTCTTGGCGGGAGTGAACTCCAGCCTGGTCTGCTTGTCGCGCCTGCGGACCTCCTCGGGCTTCTTCTCCTTGCGGACCGTGGAGCCGGACCGGATTGAGTTGATTTTCTCGTCCGCCAGCTTCGCGTAGCAGTATCCGATTTTCGCGTAGACGTCCGCCTGCTTGCCCAGGTATTTGAGCGAGAGGTTGTAGAAATTCACCGCCTGGGAATACTTGCCGAGATTCATCGATGCGTCGCCCCAGAGGGTGTAGACCTCGTAGTCTCCGCTCTTCGCGCTGTAGGACGACTCGAGCGCGTCCGAGGCTTCCGAGTACTTGCCGATTTCCATGTAGCTCTTCCCGAGCCTCTTGTAGAGAATCGCCCTCAGCTCGTTGTTGGCGTCGTACTGCAGAGTCCTGCGGAGCTCCTCCACCGCCAGGTCGTGCTGCCCCTTGGCGGCCATGTCCTCTGCGAGCTTGATGTGCGTGAAGAGCGTGATGTTGAGCTGGTTCTTCTCGAGGAACTTGATGTCAGTCACCTGGAACCAGGGCATCCCGTCGAAAAGCGTCTCCACCCTGGCGTAGATTAGAATCACGTCGAACCGCTTGGCGCGCAGGAGCTTCTGCGACTCGTCGGTCGTCCTGTCGACGAAGAACATCGGATAGTCGCTGGTCATCTCCGCACGGTCCCAGAGATTGGCGGTGATGTCCCAGACGGAGAACGCGAGGTGCACCGAGGAGTTGAACGGGGTGAATTCCGGGACGGTGAGGTCTTCTTCGAGCCTGTGGAACCTGCACTTGAGCGTCACGTAGGAGTTGAAGTAGTGCTTCGGGTTGTCGATTATGTTCTTGAGCGGGACCGGTTCGTAGTTCATCCTCCGCGTGTCCGGCACGTATATGTGCTTGAAAATCCCCTTGTCAATCTCGTCCTCGATAGCCAATGACGGACCGGCCATGGAAACCAGCAGACCGAAGGTGACGACCGCAGCGCCTGCTAAGGTCTTGAAGCTCATCACGTTCCTCCTTATGCGCCGGCGCGGACCAGCCGCGCCGCTTAGGGTGCTTCTGAAAATCGCTGCACGATTCAAGCAAAAAGGCCATGGGCCGTCAAGCGGTTTTTTTCCGCCTGCCGCCGCCTTTCCTCCAGGCACAGCCGGCGGGGCGGCCGCGCCGAAACCGCCCGCTCAGCGTCCAGGCCGGGGGCCCGGCCGCCGCGATCCGGCCTTGGAGCTTGACACGAGTCCGCTACCCGGTCAATATGCGGCCTGGACAGGGCATTTGGAGGCAGGATTATGAAAATGAGCGGAATCGTCCTGGTTTGCGCCGCATCGGCTTCAATCGCCGTTTCGGTCTTTGCCTCCGCGGCGTTCGCGGTTGAAAAGGCCGAAAACGCCGAAAAGATGGTGGCGGACATCTGCGCCAAAATCGAGGAGCTCAAGGGGCTCAAGTTCAAGAAGATCGTCCCCATCGGCGTCAAGTCCAGGGACGAGCTCAGGGAATTCCTGGTCAAGTCCTTCGAAGAGGAACTACCCGACAAGAAAGCGGCCGATCTCGAGAGATCCTACAAGAAGCTCGGCCTCATCCCGCAGGACTGCAACCTCAAGAAGACCGTGCTGGACATGCTCACGTCCCAAATCGGCGGTTTCTACGATCCAATGACCAAGGAGCTCTACGTCATCAAGCCCGGCGAGAAGGGCGAGACGGATTCGATGATGAAACAGGTCGAGATGATGCTGAAGCTGGCAGGCACGTCCCTCAAGGAGGTGATTGCCGCCCACGAGCTCACGCATGCCCTCCAGGACCAGCATTACGACCTCCTCAAGCTCCAGATGCCAATCTCGGGCAACGACGACAGGGTGAACGCCCTCAAGTGCCTCATGGAGGGCGACGCGGTGGACGTCCAGAACGAGTTCCTCTTCGCGAAGATGCCCAAGCAGACCTCCAAGATGCTGAAGGCCCTGTCGAAGGCCCAGGGCGAATCCGGCATGAGCATCCCCCAGCCGGGGCTCGAGAACGTGCCCGAATTCCTCAAGGTTTCGCTCGTGTATCCGTACATCGCCGGACCGAAGATGATTGAGATTGTGAAGAAGAAGGGCGGAGCCGAGCTGCTGGCTGCGCTGTTCAAGAACCCGCCCCTCTCCACCGAACAGGTGATTCACATCGAGAAACTCCTGGAAACCGCGGACGAGCCCA
>JBFZBV010000505.1:0-2628 GCA_041308285.1 Planctomycetota bacterium
TTCCAGGGAGAAGCAATCCTGGAGAACGACATGCCCATCCCCGCGACAGTCACGCGTCCCGAAGGCGCAAGGTTCGGCCACTCTGATGCCTGCCCCAGGCTGGATGTCGAGGGCGCTGAAGTCACTATTCGCAGATACGAGGAGAAGGACCTGCGCCTCCAGCTCGGCGAGGAGAAAGCGCTAGGCACGACCCCGATTAGGGGGATTGGGATCGGGATTGGATCGTATATGTGCACTCTCCGCAAGGCCGGTTTCGCAGACGTCAGACTCCCAATCAGGATAGCCAGGGGCGGGTCATGGGACCAGCAGGTCGCCCTGTACAGGGGCTGGGAAATCCCCGCCGGTTTCTGCCAGGTGCCTGCAGGGCCGTTCATTGTGGGCGGTCACGATAGCTCAGGCCCGTCACGCAGAGGACGGACGGAGGATTTCTTCCTGGCCAGGCATCCGGTCACTATCGGGGAATACATCACGTTCCTCGACGAACTCGCGTCTGCCGACCCAGCCCTTGCGCGTGCGAGGCAGCCCAGGGAGGGGGCTCAGACCTTCCTGGAGGAATCGGAGTCCCGATTCGCCATTCCCCGAAGCCCGGAGAAGAATCCGCTTGGCCTGACCGAAGACATGCCCGTCATGGGCGTTTCCTGGCTCGACGCCATGGCATATTGCGCGTGGAAATCCTCGGCAGAAGGCAAGGTGTTCACGCCTCCCCACGAGGAGGAATGGGAGAAGGCGGCTCGGGGAGTGGACGGGCGGCAGTACCCGTGGGGCGACGACTACGACGGTACTTTCGGCAACACATCGGTTTCCTTCGAGAAGGGGCCGAGGATTATGAAGCCCGGAAGCTTCCCCATCGACGAGTCCCCATTCGGCGTGATGGACCTCGCCGGGAACATGGTCACCTGGTGCCTGAACGCGGGTGGCGCCAAATACGGCCATTTGAGGCTCCTCAGGGGCGGAGCCTGGTTCAACGCGTTCGGCTACGGCAAGGCTAGTTATCGCTGGGGCAACGGCCCGACCTTCGTCTACCGCAGCAACGGCTTCCGCCTGTGCATCAGGCCCTGGGCTCTGCCTGGTCCAGTCCGCGGGAGTCTGGCCTGAGGGCGAATCCCGCTAGGCTACGTCCAGGCGATAGTGCGCGTTTCAGCGGCTCCAGAGAGCGGTTTTGGAACGAAAAAAGCCGGCCCTCAAGGCCGGCTTCGCATAGCTCTCGGGGTCGACGGGGTTCGAACCCGCAACCCTCGGATCGACAGTCCGATACTCTAACCAATTGAGCTACGACCCCATTCCGCCGGCGCCCCGCGAAGGCGGAACATTTCATATTTTCCGGCGGTCCAGTCTGCAAGTCAACTGAAATTCCCGTGCGCGGCCGGCTACAAGGACCGTATCTTCTTAATCTCCTCAATCATCACGGGGACGACCTCGAACAGGTCGCCTACGATGCAGTAGTCTGCCACCTTGCACATGGGGGCTTCGGGGTCCTTGTTGACCGCCACTATGACCTTGCTGGACCCCATCCCGGCCATGTGCTGTATGGCGCCCGAGATTCCAATCGCGAAATACACGGTCGGCGACACCGTCTTGCCCGTCTGGCCCACCTGGTCGGAGTGCGGCCGCCAGCCGGCGTCCACCGCGGACCTTGATGCCCCGACCGCGCCGCCGAGGAAATCCGCCAGCTCCTCGAGCATCTTGTAGTTCTCCGGCCCCTTCATGCCGCGGCCTCCGGATACGATTATGTCCGCCTCGGTCAGGTCTATCTTGCCCGCGCCCGTCTTGAGCAGCTCCTTGAGCACCGCCCTTATGTGCGATCCGTCCACGACCGGCTTCTTCTGCTCGGCCGCGACCGACGCGCCCGATGACGCGCCGGCCTGGAACATCTTCGGTCTCAGGGAAATCACCGCCGGCTCTGCCTTCGGCCTGACCCACGCGAGCACTTTTCCCGCGAACATCGGCCTCTTGGCCTGCAGGAGCCCGTTTTCAACCTTGATTTCCGTCACGTCCGCAATCAAGGCGGCATTGAGCTTCGCTGCAATCGCGGCCGCGAGCTCCTTGCCGACGATGGAGGCCGGGACGAACACGTAGGCTGCGCTGCATTCCTTCGCAAGGTCCGCCACCGAGGCGGCGTACCCCTCGAGGGAATACTTCTCGAGCCCCGCTCCGCCGATGGAGACGACGGCGTCCGCCCCGTATCCGGCCAGGATTCCGGGCGCTTCCCTGAGGCCGCCGGAAGGCGCGCATGCGACGGCCTTGCCGCCCAGCGCCTTCGCGAACTCCTTCGCGGCGTGGACGGCCTCGAAGGCGACGTTCCTGAACCTGCCCTCGCGGGTCTCCGCGAACGCCAGCACGTTCCTGCCCATCACATCCTCCTAAAGTACTTTCGCCTCGGTCTTAAGCAGCTTCACCAGCGGCGCAGCGGCGTCCTTGCCCTCGCCCACGACCTTCCCGCCCGACCTCTGCGGGGGCAGGACCATGGCGACGACCTCGACCTTGTCCTCGGCCGCGGCGGGCGCCATCTCCGTAATCTGTATCTTCTTGGCCCGCATGATTCCCTTCAGCGCGGGCAGGCGCGGCTCGTTGAGGCCCTTCTGGGCCGTGAGGGCGCACGGCATCGGCGACGTAATCACTTCCCTGCCG
>JBFZBV010000506.1:0-3240 GCA_041308285.1 Planctomycetota bacterium
AAACCCGGTCCGCCTTGGTGGCGGCGGACCACGCCCTTCCGTTGGCCCGCCGCGGGGGCGGGGGCCTGGCCCGCCTCCGCCGCCCTTCCCAGGGCACGACGAATCTATCCCGGCGGCGTGCCCCGCGCAATGCGCCGGAGCGGCTCCCGCCGGAAAAGCGCATGCAGCCTTGCCGGATTTGTTATCATGTCCGGCAGTTATCGTTTGCGGAGGCCCCCATGTCCAAGAGGGACCTGGTTCTCGGATTGATTCTCGGCGTGGGAATCGCCCTGTGCGCGACCGGCGGGGCCGCCTGGATTATGCTCCCGGACCGCCTCGACGCCGCAAGGACCCGGCCCGCCCGGAAGAACCCGGATGCCGACAGGGCCGACGGCCGCGAACCGGGGGGGATGATGGTCCTGCCAGGTCCGACGATAGAATCGGACGACGATTTGGGTAGACTGCTTTCCATGCTCGAGCGCCGCATCGCTGCGCTCGAAAACGGCGCCCCGGCCCGCCCCGGACGGGTCCCGCCGGAAAAGGGCCTTGTGAACCGCTGCTTCCTGCTGAGGAACGCCTTCACAAACACGGGCGAGTTCTACGAGGACCTGCCAGTGTACCGCCCGACCGGGGACAAGTACTGGGAGCGCCTGGGCCTGAATCCGGCGCTCTACCCCGAAATCAAGCGATACAGGATACTGTGGTTCGGCGGGGCATGGTCGGAATGGATGACGCCAGGGAAGGACGATTTCGACTCCACGACGAACTTCGACGGCTCCTCCAGGCTCAGATGGGCCTGCTTCACGGACCATGAGTTCCAGATTGAGTTCATCGAAAACAAGAGCGAGAGGTGCTTCGTCCGGCGGAATCCCTTCGTCGAAACAGGCCGGACAATCGACGGCCTCCCGGTCTACAGGCCCGCCGGCGACGGCTACTGGTCGCAGCTCGAGCCTGATCCCGATCTTCACCCGGAAATCAAGCGCTACAGAATCCTCCAGCAAGGCGGGAAGCCGTCGGAATGGTTCACTCCGGGTAAGAACGACGCGGAAGACCGGAAGCCTCCCGACGGGTCGCGAAGGCTCAAGTGGTGCAGGTTCGCGGATTCCGAGTTCCAGGTCGAGTTCAATTAGCCTGGCGTGCAGCTCGATATCGACGCGCACCGGCGCTGAGCCGTCCCGACTCTTGAATCCCAATGAACCGAATCCCCGGTCCATGTTGCCAGGTCCGGCCCTGTATGCTAGATTCAGGCCGGCGACCGAACCTGGCGATACCGGCCCGGCATGGCCGGAAAAGGAGGTAACATGGCGCAGGAAAAGAAGCCGGAGGGCTGCGTCGCCCAGGCCGCAGGGCCTCTGGGCGCGAAAGCCCCGGCGGGCGGAGACAAACCGGCGGCAGCAAGAGAGGAGGCGAAGATGCACGCGAGCGTCGGGAAGGCGGCTCCCGATTTCGAAGCCGCGGCCTATCACGAGGGCGGGTTCAAGAACGTGAAGCTCTCGGACTTCAAGGGGAAATGGGTGTTGCTGTGCTTCTACCCGGGCGACTTCACCTTCGTGTGACCGACCGAGCTGTCGGCGGTCGCCGGCAAGGCTGAGGAATTCAAGAAGCTGGACGTCCAGGTTCTGGCGTGCAGCACGGACAGCAGGTTCGTGCACAAAATCTGGCAGGAGCAGGAGCTGTCCAAGATGGTCAAGGGCGGGTTCCCGTTCCCCATGCTCTCGGACGCGGGCGGGAAAATCGGATCGGTCTACGGCATATACGACGAAGCCGCCGGAGTCAACGTGCGCGGCCGCTTCATCATCGATCCGGACGGAATCATCCAGGCCATCGAGGTCCTGACGCCGCCCGTGGGCCGCAAGGTGGAGGAGTCCATCCGCCAGCTCCGGGCGTTCCAGCACGTGCGCAAGACCAAGGGCGCCGAGGTCTGCCCCGCAGGCTGGGAGCCGGGAAAGCCGACCCTCAAGGTCGGGCCGGACCTGGCAGGGAACGTGTGGAAGGTCTGGAAACCGGACGAATAGGAATCCGGGTCCGGGACCGTCCTGCCGGCGGACTGCGCAGGACGGCCCGGACTTCCTTTCGAGGCTGAAAGGGAAAGCATGGCATCCTGCGGGAAACCCGCGGCAGGCGAATTCGAGGCATTCTACGCCGAGTACCTCGAGGCGTGCCGGACCGGCGATGCAGCTTTCCTTCGCCGCATGCTGCCGCCCGGCGTGCCGGACGACGAGTTCGAATTCGTGGTCCAAAGCTCGCGCGAGTTCGTCCTCGGCCTGGACGAATCGGGCGCGAAGCCGGATATAAGGCGCGAGGGATCCAGGGTCGACGTCGTTTACGTGCTCGTCGACGGTGACGACAGGACCGAGTGGAAGCTCGATTTCTACTGCAGCGGCGGCCGGTGGCTCAAGTACGACCCCGGGCAGGAAGGCGCCGGCAAGGCCTGATTGCAGCGAGGCCCGGATGCAGGACTGGAAAGCGCAATACGAATCCGGCAAGGCCGGCGGCAGGTACTCGCAGGAGGTCCTGGACCACTTCCAGAACCCCCGAAACGTGGGGAGGATTGAAGACCCGGACGGAGTGGGCGTGTACGGCGACCCGTCGTGCGGAGACTATCTCGAAGTGACCTTGAAGCTCGAAGGCGATGTGGTATCGGACGTCCGGTTCCTGGTCCACGGCTGTCCCGGTGCGATTTCTACTTCGAGCGCCATGACCTGCCTCGTGAAGGGGAAAAGCCTCCTGAACGCGCTCGAACTCACGGACGACGACGTCGTCAGCTGCCTGGGCGGAATTCCGGCGAACAAGAGGCACTGCTCTCTGCTCGGCGTGTCCGCGCTCAGGCTGGCCCTGGCGGACGCTATTCTCATGCAGTCCTGCATAGAACAGGGCCTCGTGAAAGACAAGGAGGCTTACCGCAAGCTCAAGGCGGAGCAGGGCTTCCTGCCCGAACTGGGCCAGCCCGGCCATGCGTGCGACGGATCCTGCGAAAAGGGGGAAAACGGCATCCAGTAGTCACTTCGTCAAAATATCATTGTAGAAATTGAAAGGATATTCCGCTTCCCACGCGCGCAGCGCGTGCTATAACCCGGGCGAGCCCTGCTTATTTGGTTCCGGCTCGTCCGGGTTATGAATAAACTGGACGTATGGCGCGGCAAGAAGAAAATGCAGGCGATGAAAATGAAGGATTTCCTGGTCGCCGGCGATCCAGGCCGACCCACAGTCGCAAAGGAGGAAAATGAGCCGCAAGATTTCATCCGTAGCCGTCATCCTGGC
>JBFZBV010000507.1:0-6095 GCA_041308285.1 Planctomycetota bacterium
CACGCCTGCGGCGTGCCCCGGAGGAGGGAATTACCTCACCCTATTCTCAGTATTTTCAGCTAAGAATTTCGGGAAGGGGGACAAATCCTTAGAGGCCTTAAAATCTTTTCAAAAAATCTTATTTTCTGTTTGCATACGTTGGTTATTCGAATATAATAATCAGCATGAATGACATACTATTCGACATCAACCGGTGGCGGAGGGGGATCCAGGAGAGGCGCGGAGGAGGAGAGGATGAATCGCCTCCTGCGGCCGGGAGCACACTTTCCCCGGCCGACCAGAAGGTCATGGCGTTCTACGCGGATGTTCTCGCCTCGATTGCAAAGGATGAAGCGATTGCCGCGACCGAGTGGCAGCGCCTGCTCGACCTCTCCGAGGGCACCATCGTCCAGAAGAAGATATACGTCGCCGATAACGCGATGATTCCGATCCGGACAGGCGAGAGCTTCAAGGCGTCCGAGCTCCAGTTCATCCCCCACACGTACGTCTTCCAGCCGGCAATCGTTTTCGGCGAGCCGTTCTTTACTCCAGAACAGAAGAAGCTGTCGAAGCCGTTCAGGCCGTTCGCAGCGTTGATGGCGTACGCCGTTCTCGAGATTGTCCAGCTGGCTTCGCCCAAGGGTCGCCCGCCTATCGGCATCTGCGAGCGGTGCGGGGATTTCTACTATGCGCGGAGCAGGGGCAAGATCCAGAGGTACTGCACAACCCAGTGCTGGAGCCTTGCGCGGTCCATGAAAAGCGCCGACTCTTCGGTGAAGCTGAAGCACGGGCGAGAAAAGAAAGCCAGGCGAGGCCCAGATGCCTGATGAAAAAGACATGACCGGACTCTTCCCCCTCAATCAGAGCGGCGTGGTCGCGGAGCTCGGGATGTTCGGGGACGACGCGCTCCTCAACCTGGAAGCCATGGCGCGGATCTTCGACCGGCACCCGAGGTCCATCATGCGGGCCGTGGAACGCGGCGACCTCCCCCACCCGTTCAAGTCGATAGGGGAAAAGAGGTGGAGGGTCGGGAACATCCGAGATCTGATGAGGAAAAAGCAGGCCGAGGCCATCAGGCAGGCCGAGAATAGGGAGAAAAGACGGGAATCTCAATCGTTGGGGAATTAGTCAAAGGGGGCGAACATGGCATGCGTGTTCATGAACAGGAAGAACGACAAAGTGTGGCGCTACAAATTCCGCGACTACACGGGCAAGTGGAAGAGCTGCGCAGGCTGGCCGTCGAAGAGGAAGACCGAGGAGTTCGCGCTCAATCTGGAGGCTGATCACCGGGCGGTGCGCGAGGGGAGAATGCCGGTCCCTCCGCATTGGCTCGGTAGTGTGGAAGCGAAGTCCATACAGGAAGCAATCTCGGATTATCTCTCCTGGGGCCGCACGCAGGGCGGCTGGAAAGGCCTGCCCTGGGCCGACGCTCACGGGAAGCAGATTGAGCGGACATTGAAAAAGTGGATTGTGTGGCTGAACCTGAAGACCCTCGACGACGTCGAATTGTCCGCCACAGAGAAGGTCGTCCAGGACAGGCTGAACAAGGACAAGAAATCCGGCAAGACGGCATGGGACGAGTTGACCACGCTGCACGCCTTCTGCCGCTGGGCTGTGAAACGCAAACTGCTGGCCTCCGACCCCCTGGCGGGCATGTCGAGGATCTCCCACAAGCCCAAGAACCCGCACAGGACCCTCACCGAAGCGGAGTTCTCGCGGCTCCTCGAGGTCTCGCCGCCGCTGCACAGGGTCTGGTACCACGCGGCCCAGCAGACGGGCTACAGGTCCAGGGAACTCCGACTGCTGAAGGTCAAGAACCTCGACTTGCCGGGCTCGGCCCTCTTGCTCGACTTCAAGCTCACGAAGAATCGCGAAGATGCAGTCCAGGCTACCACGAGCGCGTTTGCGCCTGTGCTGGTCGCGATGTCGGAAGGGAAAAGCCCCGAAGACTCCCTGCTCGACATGCCTTCCACCACATGCTCGAACAAGCACTTGAAGCGCGACCTCGCGAGCTGAATCATCACCTGAAGTGTCTTTCCGAGAAAGCCCTGCCCGAGGCGGTCTTGAGGTATGCTTCGAAGGCGGCGGCTCGGGAATCGTCGGAGAAGTCGATTGAAACCAGGACGCGCCATGGTCGGTGTCTCCTTGCATATACCGAGGAGCCGGCATTGTGCGCTTTCAGCCTAGCATCCAGATCGTGCGTCTTTCCGATGTAGATGTTCCCCGGATGCGGGATGCTTTCAAGCAGATAGACCGTGAGCATGAATCCTACTCGACCTGGCAGCCTTGAGAAACCCCTCCGCCCGCCCGCCTTCGCCTTCGCGAGCCTGGCGTTGGGCTACGGCGGACATCCGCCGTAGCTCACCAATTGTACATCTAAGCGAAGGCGGATGGGCGTTACTGGACTTGAACCAGTGACCTCTACAATGTGAGTGTAGCGCTCTGCCAACTGAGCTAAACGCCCTGCCCAGCCTGCGGCACGCCGCAGACATGCCGGAATTCTAGACGAGCCGCGCACGGCAGTCAAGTATGCAGCGAACGGCAGGGGATGAATCCCGAGACCGCGGGATTCGAGACGCGGAGTCGTGGGGAAGCGAGCAGTGAGAAGTAAGAAGTGAACAGTAATCGATTAATCAGCGTTCATCATTCCCCATCAGCGTCAATGCGTCGAAGGCCGCTACGCCCCCACTCACCCACTTCCCCACTATCACGGCGAATATGCAAAGCTGGACTCGTGGATGCAGGGACGGCTATAATCCTGGCGATGTTCGCAAGCGAAGACCTCGTCAAATCGCTCAGGGAAGCCCTGAAAACGTCGCCGGAGAACACTCCCCTGCGCAGGTGCCTCGCCGAAGCGCTGGCAGGCCTCGGCCGCCTCGACGAGGCCGAGTCGGAGTTCCGCCGCGCGCTGGCGCACGACCCGAACGACAACCTCGTCCGCATCGGACTTGCCGACGTCTTCTTCCGCGAGGGAGAGGACTCCAAGGCCCTCGTAATAATCGAAAGCCTCCTCAGGGAGAACCCGACGCCTGCACGCGCCTACGTTCTGCACTCGAGAATCCTCCTCAAGGCCGGCGACGTCGAACAGGCCGTGCGCCAGTACCGCCGCGGCGTCGAAGAGGACCCCGAGGCAGCGGACAAGGACGTCGAACGCCGCCTCGGGATCGGCCCGGACGACGGCGTACGCGAAATCGTGGACGGCAGGATCCGCGCATCGGAGGGCGAACCCGCCGAACCGCCCTCCGAAACCCCCGAGCGGCCCAGAATCACGTTCGCAGACGTTGGGGGGATGCAGGCACTGAAGGACGAAATCCGGATGAAGATCGTCATGCCCCTCACCCATCCGGACCTGTTCAAGGCGTACGGCAAGGCGGCGGGCGGCGGAATCCTCATGTACGGCCCGCCGGGCTGCGGCAAGACGATGCTCGCCAGGGCCACCGCCGGCGAAATCCAGGCCGGATTCCTGGCCGTGGGAATCGAGTCCGTTCTCGACATGTGGATTGGATCCAGCGAGCGCAACCTCCACGACTGGTTCGAGACCGCCCGGCGCAACACCCCGTGCGTTCTCTTCTTCGACGAAGCCGACGCGCTCGGCGCCAGCAGGTCCGACATGAGATCCAGCGCAGGGAGACATCTCATAAACCAGTTCCTCGCCGAGATGGACGGCGTCAGGTCATCCAACGAGGGCGTGCTGATTCTCGCCGCGACCAACGCGCCATGGCACCTCGATCCCGCCTTCCGCCGGCCCGGCCGGTTCGACCGGGTCCTGTTCGTCCCTCCGCCAGACGCCATCGCCCGGGAGGAAGTCCTGCGGGTCCTCCTCAAGGGCAAGCCGTGCGGGACCTTGGACTTCAACGCCCTGTCGCGCAAGACCGACGGGTTCTCCGGCGCGGACCTGAAAGCCGTCGTGGACCTCGCGGTGGAAGCGAAGATCTCCGAGGCGCTCCGCGCAGGAGCCCCGAAACCCATAGAGACGGCCGATTTGGCCGAGGCTGCGCGCGGGGTCAAGCCTTCGACCAGGGAATGGTTCGCCACGGCTAGGAACTACGTCGTCTACGCCAACCAGGCCGGCCTCTACGACGACGTCAGGAAATACCTGAAACTCTGAATATGGGCATCCACTCCAGTCGAGGCGAAGTGCTCTTCGAGCAGTCCCGCTGGGACCTCGCCGAAGCCGAATTCCGCAAGGAGCTCGCCGAGGATCCTGAGAACGCCCTGGACAGGTCCAGACTCGCCCTCTGCCTCTACCGCCAGGACCGGGACGCCGAGGCGGAGACCGAAGCCAGGCGCGCAGCGGCTTCCGCGCCGGACATGCCGTTCGCGCACTACGTCCTGGCCAAGGTGCTGCATTCCCTCGAGCGCCTGCCTGAGGCCGAAGGATCGGCCCGGGAAGCGATAAGGCTCTTTCCCGAGGAATCCGAGTTCTTCGGCGCTCTCGCGTGGATTCTACTCGACCGGAACAGGTCCGAGCAGGCGGTCGAAGCAGCT
This sequence comes from Planctomycetota bacterium, assembly GCA_041308285.1. Taxonomy (GTDB): domain Bacteria; phylum Planctomycetota; class JAKEIC01; order JAKEIC01; family DYIT01; genus PPR-0505. The sequence goes on from JBFZBV010000507.1 coordinate 4,468, forward strand.
GAGGAAGGCCTGGCGCTGGACCCGGATTGCGAGACATGCGCCAACGTCAGGGCCATGGCCCTCGTCCGCGCAGGGCGTGCCGAGGAGGCGTCCCGGGGCATCGCCGGGGCTCTGGCGAAAAATCCCGAAAACAGCTTCACCCACGCCAATCAGGGCTGGGCCATGCTGCACGCAGGCAAGCCAAGGGACGCGGCGGAGCATTTCAGGGAGGCCCTTCGCCTCGAGCCCGGCATGGAATGGGCCCGGGAAGGCATGGTCGAGGCGCTCAAGGCCCGGCACACGATCTATGCGATCATGCTGAAGTACTTCCTCTGGATGTCCAGGCTCAGCTCGAAAGCCCAGATTGGAGTCCTCGTAGGCGGATACGTTGCGTACAGGATTCTCAGGACAATCGCCAAGACCAACCCCTCCATGGCCCCGTTCGTCACGCCGCTCCTGGTCGCATACGCCCTTTTCGCATTCATGACATGGATCGCGGACCCGCTGTTCAACCTCCTGCTGCTGTTCAGCAGGTTCGGCCGATACGCGCTGTCCAAATCCGACCGCACAGGGGCTGTTGTCTTCGGTTCCTTCCTCGTCTCAGCCGCAGCTTCCGCAGGATGCGGGCTCCTGATTGGGTCAGAAGGGGTCATGCTGCTCGGGATCTTCTTCGCCCTGGGCGCGCTGCTGTCCGCGCAGACGTTCCACTGCCCTGCAGGCTGGCGGCGCCTCGCCATGGCAGCCTACAGCGCGGCAGTCGCGGGATCGGCCCTTGCCGCCATACTGCTCTCCAAACCAGTGTCGGGCAACCCGGACCTCGCAGGGATCTCCACGATGTTCGTCGTGCTCGCGCTGGTCGGAATCTTCTTCTCGTCCATAGCTGCAAACGCGCTGATACTGTCGGCAAGAAGATAGACCGTGGGCAATGGACCTGCAGTCGCATGAATCAGAGCGGCGCGAAGCGCCATCAGGATTTGACTCTGTTCCGTGATAAGCGCTGCTTTTTTTAAGTCTCGCGCTGCCCATCGCATCCGAGTACCGGTTCGAGGTGATGGGGTCAGGTCTTGAAATATGACTTCAGGCTTCAGGCTCCTGGAACAGGCTCCAGGCTCCAGGCTCCTGGAATAGGCTACAGACTTCAGACCCCAGACTACAGGACGCGGAGATCGCAGAGGCGCGGCCATGAGGGCGCGGGCTATCCCAGGTTCTTTTCACCAGGAAGGCATCCGCCTTCGCTTTATATCCATACGAGGGCGGAGCGAAGCCCGCCCCGCTCCCTGATCAGCCGAGGGGCCCCGGCCGCGATTCTCCCCGTCCGTTCGGGAGGGCGAGGGTCCACCCGAGCCACTCGTATTCGATGCGAAGTGGCTCACCAGAGGTTCGCCCTCCCAATCGGCTTGCGGATGTAGCCGCCCCACTCTGTGGGGCGCTCTGACACCAGGATCACGGCACTGAGTGCCGTGGCTACATCTGAATCTGCCGTCTCGCTGTGCGTGCGATATTCATCTCTCTTGTTGCGAGCGCCCGCCCGTTCCGCGGATGGGCGCTCGCGATGACACCCGAGTTGGTGTCATTGCGAACCCCAATCGAAGCTTTCCGGGGTGAAGCAATCTCATCGGGATCGCCGCGCCCCCGGCAGCCCGGCCGGC
>JBFZBV010000508.1:0-2891 GCA_041308285.1 Planctomycetota bacterium
GGCTGCGAGCGGCAATCTCCATCCCTTGGCCATGTCTACGGCTTCTTCCTGAGGTCCGCGACTTCCACGGTGACGATCAGCATCGTGCGCGCGATGGACTGCATTTTCGCCTGGTTCAGGAGAGGCGGGTCGTCGTCCGGCTTGTGAAGCTCCGGATAGAGGCCCGAGCTCAGGAATATGCAGGGGATGCCCTTCTCCAGGAACGGCGCCTGGTCGGAGTTGGCGAGGTAGGCGTCGAGCCCCTTCAGGTCCAGCCCCATGCTGAACCTCGCGCTTATCGCCGACAGTATCGACTGAAGGGTCTGGTTGAGCGTGCCGCCGCCCACCTTGATTTTGTCGGGCGGGCCGCGGCCAATCATGTCCATGTTGAGCATGGCCACGGTCCTGTCCAGCGGCGCGACCGGGCTCTGCACGTAGTGCTTCGAGCCCAGAAGGCCCTTCTCCTCGCCGTCGAACGCCACGAACACCACGGATCTCCTGGTGCTCACCGACATCTCGGCGAAGGCCCGGGCGATGGCCATGACCCCGGCCGTCCCGGACGCGTTGTCGTTTGCGCCGTTGTGAATCTCGCCCGCCTTGCCTCCCATGGACGCGAACCTGCCGAAGCCTATGTGGTCGTAGTGCGCCCCGACCACCACCGCCTCGGACTTGAGATCGGGGTCGGACCCCTCGTGCATGCAGATTACGTTCCTTCCCTGCCCCAGCGGGTCGCCCCTGTCGGAGACGCGGACGAACACCGCCGATTTCGCGGCCTTGTGCGAGAAAGGCTTCATCTTCTCGTCCGCCGCCTTCTGGAGCTTGCCGAGGTCCTTGTTCTCGGCCGAGAGCATCCTCTCGGCCACGCAGAGGAGGCAGCGGAGCGCGGGGATGCCCACCCTCGACTGCTCCGCGTCCGGGGCGGGCCACTCCGTGAGGTCGCCGTCGGCGAGCGGGTCCGCCGCGTGGTTGGCGGGATTGGGGAAAATCAGCACCGCCGCGGCGCCCATCTTCGCGGCGAGCAGGGCCTTCTCCCGGGGGTCGGAATGCTTCGTGGGGTTCGCGCCGTCGAACGGGGACGCGGGATTGGTCTCGCCCGGCTCGTGCGAGAGGACCGCGACTATCCTCCCCTTCACGTCCAGGCCCGCGTAGTCGTCGTACCCGAACTCCGGGGCGGAGATGCCGTATCCCGCGAACACCACCTCCCCCGACGCCGAGGAGCAGCCGGAGAACCTGTACGGCTTGAAATCCTTGCCGTATTCGAAACCCTTGGAGCCCTCCTTGCCCTTGCCGGTCACCTCGAGGGAGTTGGCGTCCTCGATTTTCCCCGCCCCCGCTCCGCCGCCCCCGCCGCCGAGGGCGAAGGCCTGGAAGAACGTCCCGTCGTTCCCGCAGGGCTTGAGCCCGTATTCCCTGAAGAACCTCGCCACGTAGTTGCCGGCCAGGACCCCGCCTCGCGCGCCCGCCTCGCGCCCCTCGTATGCGTCGGACGCGAGCACCTCGACGTGCGTCTGGATTTCCCTGCCCGTGATGGAGTTCACGGCCTTCTTCACCGCGGGCGAGTAGTCCGCCCCGGCGGCCGCTCCGGCCCAGAGGGCCGGCAGGGCCAGCAAGGCCGCGGCCAGGCGCCTCGGGACGCTCGGTGCTGAGGATGGTCTCATGGCCGTCATGATAGCACAGCGCGGCGCTTCGGGTCGAATGGCAACGCGCCCCTGCCCCGGGTCTCAATCCCCCTTATCGGTCTCGAACATCCGTTCGGCAGGATTCCACACGAGTGCGTCCTTGTTCCTGGCCAGCCAGTCCGCCCATTTGGTGCGCTCGCCCTCCAGCTGCTCCGGGGCGGGCCTGCGGGATCCGAAGGGGTAGAAATCGTGCTTGCCGGTGACGACAAGGAGCAGGTCGAGGACGGCCCCGCTCTTGGAGGGGTCGTTTATGAGGTCGGTCAGGGCGACGGCCAAATCCGCGGTCATCAGGTCGCGGATTACGTTCCTGACGAGGCTGAAGTTCGGGTCGTTCGAGGCCGTCTTCTTCCACAGTTCGAGGACCTGCGATCCCATCCGGGAGATTCTCATGTCTTTCACGACGACGAGGGCGGACCGGACGGCCCTCGCGTCGTCGAGGAGCAGGGCCTTTGACAGGGCGGGTTCGGCCTTTTCGGCGTTCCCCTGTGCCACGGCCTGGACGAGCATGCCGCGCGCCGCCGCGCCGCGCTCCTCCAGCGCCTGGGCGTGCCAGACAGCCCGGCTCGTTTCCGACGCGCCGCCGTCCTTCCACCACGAGTGCAGGTTCTTCACGGCTTCGTACTGCTCGGAAACCGGCTTCTCGGACGAAAGGCCGAAGTCCCTGCCCGAAATCCTGACTATGGCCGTGAGGGCCGCGGAAGCCCTGTCCGATCCGGGCTTCTGCCCCTTGAAATAGCCGAGCGCCGGCAGAAGGCCGTCCTTGTGGCCCGCGAGGCCGAGCGCACGGATCGCGAGCTCCGCCAGCCTCGCGTCTTCGGACTCGAGGTAGGCAAGCAGCTCGGTCACGTCCACGTAGTCCTGGCACTCTATCCACCCGAGCTCGGCCGGGACGTGGTACCTGATTGTGCCGTCGTCGGCCCCGAGGATGTGGAACAGGGCCCTGGAAGCGTCGGCGTGCGGAATCCTGGCCAGCACCGGGATGAGCTGGCTCGTGGTCACCGCGCCCGTCCGGTCCGCGAGCGGCACTATGTACTTGAGGCACTTCGATCCCTGGGCCGTCAGCCGGAATGCGGCGGCGGCCGACGCCGCCGAGAAGCGCTGGTTGTCCAGCACGTCGTAGATGGACCGCAGTTCGACCAGCACGGGATTGGGCTCCTCGGCGCGCGCGGCCGCGGCGCATTCCCTCTTCGAGTCGATCCCGCCGGCGCCGGTCTTCTGGAATCCGAGCCCGTT
>JBFZBV010000509.1:0-3957 GCA_041308285.1 Planctomycetota bacterium
CAACATGGCCGGGGGCTGCAGGGAGAGCGCGGACACGGACCGCATCTACATCGTGAAGGCCGACGGGTCCGCGAAGCCGAAATCCGTCGGCGCAGGCCACGTGATACGGTGGGACTCGGAGAACTCGCGGTGGGTGCGGGGCAGGCTGGGCAGGGTCATCGAGCGCGGGGACATCATCATCGTCCCGCCGCAGTCCACGGTGGTGAGCGGATACGACCTCACGAAGGACATAGTCGACATCATATTCAAAATCGCCATGGCCGCCGGCGTTGTGGTCGGCCTTTTCTGAGCGCTACCGCGACCGGTGCCTGATGGCCGTAATACTCGGCATTGATCCGGGGACCAGGATTGTCGGATGGGGCGCGATAGAGGCCTCCGGCAGCTCAATCCGCCTGATTGACGCCGGCTGCATCGACGTCCGGAGGGTGGAATCCATCCCGGCGAGGTTCAAGGCGATATACGAGGGGCTTGCGTCGGTCCTCAACGCGGTGAAGCCGGCCGAAGCCGTGTTCGAGAAGGCGTTCACCGGCATAAATCCCGCATCGGGAATCAGAATCGGCGAGGGCCGGGGCGTCGCGATTGTCTGCGCCGTCAATCTGGGCATACGGGTCACCGAGTACTCGCCGGCGGAGGTCAAGAAGGCCGTGACGGGCAGGGGCGCCGCCCCGAAGGAGCAGGTCCAGGAGATGGTCAGGAGAATCCTGGGGCTCGAGCGCAGGCCCCAGCCGGATGCGGCCGACGCGCTCGCGGTGGCAATTTGCGGAGCGAATCGAAGGGCGTGATTCGTCCGGAAAAAAACGGACGGATTTGTGTTGATAAGCCGGCCGGGGTCGGGTAGAATCCCCGCCATTATAAGTCGGGGAACAGACTTCAGTTGAAATCACGCGGCAAGTTTCGAGAGGGGACTGGAGTTCTTCCGCCTGTCGGGCGGCTGTCGCATCGCCGTCACGGCGGTGAATAAGCGGAAAGGAGGAGTCGATGAGTCGGTTCTTTGCGGGCTTGGCTGTGGTTCTGACGCTCGCGCTGTCCTGCGCAGCGACCGAAGCGCAGACGAAGCCTGAAAGCAAACCCAAAAGCGAGCTCTGGGAGTTCGGAGGCGGAGTGAAGCTTTCCGGCGTCCTTCGCGACAGGATGTTCGACGAGGTCTTCAACAGGTCCGGCAAGACCTCCGTCGGCAAGGAGGAGTTCTACCTGGACGCGGTCATCACGCTCAGCCTCAACATAAGGATATCCCACACCGCGAACTTCTTCGTGCAGATGGAGACGCAGGACGACGCGTTCGCCGCCGAATCGCACAGGATAGGCGATAACAACCAGATAGTGACCTTCGAAGAGGGATGGCTCAAGGTCGAGGAGATATTCGGCCAGGAGTTCGACCTCTCCCTCAAAATCGGCCTCATGAACGTCAAGTTCGACACGCGCAACCTCGGCCGCGACGCGTTCCTGCTCGACGTGACCCAGTCCGAGAATCCGTTCACCGGCCTGCCCGTGGTGGCCAGAAGGGCCAACGGCACGCCGTCGTTCCAGGATCCCGCAGTCTACAACTCCCAAGTCCGGGACTCGTACAACTTCTCCCGCAACGAATCCTTCGGCGGCAACGCATGGGTTCACAATTACATTGGCCAGGAGAAGGAGAGCGAGGCGGGCGGCGCCGTAGTCACCTGGAAGATTGGGAAGGACGTCATCGTCGACCTCGGCGGATTCACAGTCATGGAAGGCGGGATGGCGTACAAGGACACGAACCTCTTCTTCGTGAACTTCGACTTCCAGTTCGACATCGGCACGCAGGAGAAGGGAATCAAAAAAGATGAGTCCTACGAGGACCGCAGCCTCATCAACGTAATCGGCGTGACCTTCCTCGGCGAGCACTCGATGGTCGCGGACGTCGGCCTGGGGATCGACCTCCTGCTCGACGTCGGCAGGTCCGCGGAGTTCGAGATCTACGGCGAAGCCCACTACCAGTACGGCGGCAAGTACTTCGTCCAGAACTACATGACTCCTACCGGGCTCGACAGGACGATAACCCGCCACGAGGCCTACGGCGCGTACGGCGGAATGCGGCTCAAGATTACGGACGACTCGAAGATTCACCCCTACATAGACGTGTCCTACTGGAGGCTCTCGGGCGACAGGGGCGACCCGGCGGACGAGAACCGCGACTTCATGTCCATGGAAAACGTCGATTCCACGCTGATTGTCGAAGGCAACGAGGTGGGATTCGACATCGACTGCAACTACTGGGCAATCAAGGGCGAACTGGGCTTGCACCTCCCCTCCTCTCTCAACCCCATAGCCATCCAGGTGTCCGGCGGCGCGTTCTGGCTCCTCAAGACGCCCAAGGACATCATGTCGACAACGGCCAACGGTCTGGGCCAGTACTGGACCTACAGCCAGACCTTCACGGGCGACGGCAAGAAGAATCTCGGATGGGAAATCGACGTGAAGGTCACGTGGGAGGTATCCGAGGAGGCGAAAATATTCCTCGCCGTCGGCGCCCTCCGCGACAGCGCGGTGTTCAGGAACATCTCCTCCCTGCACGGGATGGAGAGCCCGAGGTCGTTCACGCACTGCGTGCTGGCGGGGCTCGAGATGAAGTTCTAATCCCTGGCAAAACGCCGGAGAATCGAAGGGCGGGCTGCAAGGCCCGCCCTTTTCATTTCCCGGAAATCCTCTCCGGCGCGGTGTAGACGTTCATCCTCCCGCCCCGGGCGAATCCGACAAGCGTCAGGAGATGCCTCGCAGCGATTTCCACGGACCCGCTCGTCGGAGCCGACCTCGACACAACGACCGGGACTCTCGCCCGCACGGCCTTGAACGCTATGTCCGACGAGATCCTGCCGGAGCAGCACAGGACGAGATCGCCGGTCCCGATGCCGGACATCAGCGCCTTCCCTGCGACCTTGTCGACGGCGTTGTGCCTGCCTATGTCCTCGGACAGCAGGATGATGCGCCCGGTGCTGTCTCCCAGGCACGCCACGTGGGCCCCGCCGGTGGCCTTGTAGACCGCCGCGCCGGCGGACATCGACGCCATGAGCTTCTCCACCGCGGTCCGGCTTATCCTGAGGAGCGTGTCAATCCTCCCGCACCCCTTGCGGGAGCGCGATCCGCCGGACATGGACCCTCCGCAGCCGCTGCCGAGCTCGGCGCCCGAGCCGAACGACGTCACCGCTTCCTCGTCGACCGGCCCCTTGACCTCGATCCTGCCTCCGTCCCCGGAGACATCGATGGAGACGGCGCGGGGGTCGTCCAGGATACCCTCGGCGAAGAGGAATCCCGCGGCAAGCTCCCTGAGCTCGGACGGGAGGCACGCGAATGACAACAGGCGCCTGCCGTTTATCACGAGATCAACGGCTTTCTCCACGACGACCCGGTCTTCGATCTCGCCCGATTCCGGCCCGCCCATCCTCGTGACCTGACAGCGGCCGACCAGCCCGGGCAGAATCTCGTCCTTCATCCGCCGCCCTCCCGACGCCCAGCGCCATATATATCAAATCTGACATAATGCAAGCAGGAATTTGCGTTTTTGTCACGATTTTATACCTTGATTTCCGGCGCTCGGCATATAGAATTCCCCCGAAGGGGAAGAAGGTAGACAAGGGGACACGGTGTCCGGCTTCCATTTGCGCGCCGGTCGCCTGAGCCCCGAAACATCCAAGGCGGCCGCGGACGGCTTTTTCATCAAACTTTCAGGATCATCCCCGTACAGATTGGAAAGAGTGCAGTGATGAAAAACACAGCAGTCCTTCTCGCAAGCGCCATGCTGGTTGCATGTCTCCTCCTGGCAGGGACGGCGGTCGCCCAGGCCGGGGGCGACAGCGGAAAGAAGGAGGGGGATTCCGGGGCTCCAGCGCCCGGGGATGATGCGAAACCGGCCCCGGTCGATCCGAAGGTGCAGCCGAAAGCCGAGCCGAAGCCGGCCGCGAAGCCTGACCCCAAGCCCGAACCGAAACCCGATCC
>JBFZBV010000510.1:0-3801 GCA_041308285.1 Planctomycetota bacterium
CATCGCGTCCGCCGCCTCAATTGACCAGTTTCAGCACGTCCTGGGCGGTCACGTAAATCATGAGAAGAAGGAGAATGAGGAGGCCCGCGTACTGCGCGGCGACCTGCACGGGCTCGCTCAGCGGCGAGCCCTTGACCTTCTCGACCGCCAGGAAAGCGAGATGGCCTCCGTCGAGTATCGGAATCGGGAAGAGGTTGATGATTCCGAGGTTGATTCCCAGAATCCCGAGGAAGAACAGGAACATGCCCAGGCCCTGCTCGGCGAAATGGTAGCTCGCCTTGAAGATGAGCACGGGGCCGCCTATGTTCTTCGGCGAGAGCTTCCTCGTGAATATGCCCTTTATCATCTTGAAGATGTCCGAGGCGAACTCGATGGACTTCTTGAACCCCACGACAATCGAATCGCCGAAGGACAGCTTCATGTTCTCCAGAGAGACTGCGAGCTCCAGGACGCCCGCCTGCTCGAGCGAGGAATTAATCTGCGCAATGGGCCGAATCCGGCCCGACCGGCCCTGCCCCTTGGCGTTTATCCAGGACACGCCTATTTCGGATCCCTCCGAGGACTGGATGATTTTCTGCATCTCGCCCAGGCTCTGGAAGGTGCTCCCGCCGATTGCCACGATGACGTCCCCCGGCGCGCCGCCGATTCTGCGGAAATCCGAATCCTCGGAAACGCTCTCGACCCTGACCGAGCACTCGGCGCTCAGGCCCTTGAAGAACTCGGCATGGTCGGCCTCTCCGGAGAACGTCTTTTTCACGACCGCTTCGGACCCGTCGCGGACCACGCCGAAGGCGATTTCGCCGCTCAGGGCGCTCCCAAGCGCCTGGAACACCGTCCCGGCCAGGTCCCGGGACCCGATTTTCTCGCGGTTCACGGTCTTCACCACGTCGCCGGCCCTGAGGGGATCAGCCGCATTCCCGGCGGACTTCACGGCGAAGACCGTATCGGGCCGGATCCCGATTCTCCACGCCTTCTCGGAGTCCGGCGGGAACGGGCATGACATCGGCGGCAGGAGCTGCCCCCCGCGCTCGACCCTGAACTCGAAGCCGGGCCTGCCCGAGGCGAGGGCCGCCTCGAAGGCCCTCTGCAGGCTGTCCTTGTCCCGGACCGGAAGCCCGTCAATCTCCACAATCCTGTCCTTGACCGCGAGGCCGGCCTCGTGGACGGGGCTGTTCTTCCGGATGGCCTGCACCACGCTCGAGAACTGCGGGTACACCCCGATTTCGAGCCTTCCCGCCTCCGCGTCCTTTTCGGGCATGACCTTTATCTGAATCGCGCACTTCGATCCCTCTTCGCCCCTCTCGATGTCGAAGACCGCCCCCTTGTCCGGGTCGGAGAACGCAATCTTCGACGGGATGTCCAGGAAGGAGGTGACGACCTCGCCGTCGATTTTCGTAATCCGGTCCCCCGGCAGGATGCCGGCCCTGTGCGCCGGCGACCCCGAGACCACCGAACCGACCACGGGCTTGGAGAATCTCACGCCAATCTGGAACGCGATTACGAAGACGAGGAGGGCGAAGAGGATGTTCGTGAACGATCCGGCCGCGATGATGGCCGCCCTGACGCCGACCGGCTTCTGAAGGAACTCGTCCGACCTGCCGGTGCCCTCCCCGGGGGCGTCACCGGCCATCTTCACGTATCCGCCGACCGGTATGAGCGATAGCCGGTACTCGGTCTGCCCCTCGACGCCCTTGAGGATCGGCAGGGTGAAAACGAATCTGGGCTTTTTCGGCGGCCTCTGAATCAGGAGGACGATTTCCCTTCCGGAGGTTTCCGGATCATCGGACGCCCTAATCGGGCAGACGGAGAGCCTGACAATCCCGGTGCCCCTGGCGATGGCGTCGAAGGCGAACTTCCTGAAGTCGTCCCTGTGCCCCATCCTGCGGGACCCGACGGCCTTGATGATTTCGTCCCGGGCGAGCCCCATAATCCATGAATCGCCGGAGGAGACGACGTGCTTCTGGGCCGCGAGGTGGGGGTAGAGCCCGATTCCGGCGAGGTCGGGGCCGGCAGGCCTTTCTATCGGGCCCAGTGTCATCTTCTCCCCGTCCCTCTCGACCAGGAGGGAGACCGCTCTTCCGCAGGACCATTCGTCGCGCAGGACGTCCTCGAATCCGCGGAAATCCGCGGCTTCGACGGGTTTTTCGTTCGCCGCGAGGATTCTGTCGCCGAGCTTCAGGCCTGCTGCATCGGCCGGGCCGCCGGTCTCGAGCCCGCCGACCTCGAGGGGGAAGTAGCCCAGGAAACTCGGGAGCACGGTCACGGAGAGGCCGTCCGGCGTCCGGCGGAAACACAGGCCGGTGGGCGGGAAGCCCATGGAAAAGCCGTCGACCCTGACTCCGGAGAGCTTGGCCACGATGAAGTGGCCCATTTCGTGCACGAAGATGATTGCGCCGATGCCGACCAGGATGACGAGGATGAGGTCCAGATCCATCGGGTCCTCCGGGATTGCCGCGGGAGTCGGGAACGCTCGCCCGGGCCTGCGCGGCCCGGCGGGCGGTCGAAGACGCCAATATACAGAACGCGGCTGCGGGGGTCAAGGTTGCGCGCGCTGCTTGACGGCGGGGGCCGGGTCTGATAGTTTCCAGCCTTGCCGGCCGCTTCGGCCCGGCGCAGCGCCGTTTGAAGACGGGTTTTAGCTTGAAGAAATGCAATTCCAGGAAATACCGCCTCGTATCGAGGGAGCACCGGCCCGAATGGGCATCTGGGACCAGGAAGGTCTCTGCCGGCGGCGTGGAGGTCGGGGGCGGCAAACTCGTGGTGATAGCGGGGCCCTGCGCGGTGGAGAGCCGCAAGCAGATACTCGAGGCCGCCAGGGCCGTGAAGGACGCCGGCGCGGACATGCTGCGCGGCGGCGCCTTCAAGCCGAGGACGAGCCCTTACGATTTCCAGGGCCTGGGCGAGGAGGGGCTCAGGCTCCTCGCGGAGGCGAGGGAGGAGACGGGCCTCCCGGTCGTGACCGAAGCCCTGGACGTGAGGGACGTCGATTTGGTGGCGAAGTACGCGGACGTGATACAGGTGGGCACCCGCAACATGCACCATTTCCCGCTCCTTCGCGAGCTCGGCAGGCAGAGGAAGCCCGTGCTGCTCAAGCGTGGGTTCGGGGCGACGCTGAACGAGTGGCTCTGCGCCGCGGAGTACGTGGCGCTGGGCGGCAACGAGGACATCATGCTCTGCGAGCGCGGCATAAGGCGCGACCCGGACGCGCCGGGCGCGGGCATCGGCATCGACTTCGACGCGGTGAAGGAGGCGATGGAGCTCACGTTCCTGCCGGTGATTGTCGATCCGAGCCACGGCACGGAGGATTCGGACAAAGTGGCGGCCGCGAGCAGGAAGGCGGTTGAACTGGGGGCGCACGGCCTTATCATAGAGGTCATGCCCGAGGGCTGGGACAGATCGGCCGTGATGTGCGACCCCGAGCAGTTCATCTACCCGTCCGGGCTCAGGAAGATCGTCGAGGGCGTCGTCAGATGGCGGAAGAAGGCCCTGAAAAGCGCGTGAGGGTCGGGAGAATCGCGGCGATGCTTGCGGCGGCGCTGCCAATCTTCGTCCTCGCCGTCCTCGGCTTCGGCGAGATGTACAACTACTTCCTCAAGGCCCAGGACACGTCCCCGGCCTCCTGCCACGGGTGCCATGAGAAGCTCGAGAAGAAGCTCGTCGACCAGTGGAGGGAGAGCGCGCATTTCCGCGCCGGAGTCATGTGCGACTCATGCCACGGCCAGGACCACGAGGAGATTTTCAGCGTGGACGGCAGGGTTTCCGCCAAAGTCTGCGGGAACTGCCACCAGAAGGCGTACGACG
>JBFZBV010000511.1:0-9531 GCA_041308285.1 Planctomycetota bacterium
GGGCCGCGAGCTTGAGGAATGCCTCGTATCCCAGGACGGCTCGGCTGATGGGAATCTCGGATTTCTTGAGCCGCGAGGCGAGCTCCTTGACCTCCTCGGCGCAATCGGCGAAATCCTCGAGTTCGGGCAGGACGCCGGACCTGACCTCGTCGTAGACGGTCACCACGGTGCCCTTGCCGACTTCGAACTGGGCTGCAATCCGGTCGAACGACTCGCCCGACAGGATAGCCGCAGCGATTTGCAGTCGGGTCTGCGGAGAAATGATTCTGGACATGTTTCACCTCTTTCAAATTTCAATGAGCTGACTTCAATTTGCTTCTTTTCACCACCGAGAGCACAGAGGGCCCGCCTTCGCATTGAAGCGTTTGAAAACGCTTCGGCGGGCCTTCACAGAGGCATATCCTCGATATCGGAGCGTGCAGGCTTGCCGGCAACGGAGGGGGCGAAAGGAGCGCGGAAGAACAAGCGGTAGGATTATTCGATTCTTCCGGCCTCCGTTCGCCCCCTCCAATCGGCCGCTTCGCGGCCTGGGTCGCGCAGCGACCCGCCGGCAAGCAGATTATGCCCGACATCCAAATCCGCCTCTCTGTGATCGGAGCGAAGTCCGCCGTAGCCCTCGCAAGTAAGATGAGGCGAAGGCGGATGCCCTCTGTGGTGAATCCTCTCCTGACCGACCATTTGACCTGCCGACCGCCCAACTGACCGAGGGCCTGGTTTGGCCTTTGGAGGGCATTCCATGGCCCTGAAGCCTGAGGTCTGCAGTCTGGAGCCTGACACGCGCTACACGCAACGCGCTACGCGCTACGCTTCTGCCTGACCGACCATCTGACCGGCAAACCGGCCAAATGACCGGGCGCGGGCTGCGTTGAAATCTCGCCTGGGTGGGGTTTATGGGAGCCATCACTTTCCCTCCGAAGCACGGCTTGCCGACTGGTTGTCGACGTCCATGTCGATGAGGGACTTCATGAGGGTCAGGACGGCGTGGCGGGCGGCAGGTGGGAGGCGCTTCCAGAGATCGAAAAGAGTGTTCGGATCATTCTCCGGGTCTGCTGCGGCAACATTTTTGCAACACGGCTCGACGCCGAACGTGGGTTTTTGCTGTTCCGGGGGTGTCCCGGAGATGTCCTTTGAGGCTGTCGCAACCTCTTGTGATTCTAAGGATTGGGCATGATTTGTCCCTGTCGTGTCCGGAGCCTGTCTAACCCCCTCTACAGGTTCAAATCCTCTCGCCCCGATTTTTTCGCCCCCCTCATACGGGCGAAAAAATCGTCCTTCGTAGCCCTGGGACTGTCCAGCAGGCGAAGAAGGACGAAGTCCACATAGAGGCCGACCTGCTTGGCAGGATGTTAAACGCGGACTCGGTCCGCGTTTCTTTTCGCCCTGCGAAGCCCCCGCCCTGCGCGTCAGGCGAAGCAGGGCCGCAAAGGAATCAGCGAAGCAGAGTCGCCCTGCAAACCAGTCGAAGCAGAAAGACGCCTCGTGGAATGCGTTTGACATCCGGCCTCTCCTGTATTACGATGTAATACAAACAAGGAGGCGGAACCATGAACCGATCCATAACCATCAGGCTCCCCGACGACCTGCGAAGGATATTGAATCGTATCAGCAGGGAGGAACGGATGCCGGTGAGCGATTTGGTCCGCGAGTCGATTCGGCGTTACACGGCCGTGTACCGGTTCCGAAGGCTGCGCAGGCGGATACTGCCCTATGCCGAGGCAGCCGGGCTGCTCACGGACGATGACGTGTTCGAGAGCCTCGGATGAGGGTGGTGCTGGACTCGAACGTGATTGTGGCGGCATTTGCGGCGCGCGGAATCTGCAGCGCCCTGTTCGAATACTGCGTCGAGAACCACGAGATTGTGGCTTGCGAGGAGATTCTGGCGGAGGTCGAACGTGCGCTGATTCGTAAAATCGCGGTGCCCAAGGCGGTCGCCCGCAGCGTCGTGCGGTTCCTCAGGGACAAAGCAGACGTCGTGTCCCCTGCTCTGATTAATCCGCAGGTCTGCCGGGACAGCAGCGACCTGCCGGTATTGGGCTCTGCCGTCGCAGGGCGCTGTGATTTCCTCGTCACCGGCGACGGCGACCTCCCGGTGATAGGCAGACACGAAACCGTGGAAATCGTAAGCCCGAGGACTTTCTGGGAGAAGATGAGGCAGTCGAAACCGCGCAGGGGCTGAACGCGGCGAAGCGCTGGCCTGGGAGCTCTCCCACCCGATTTCTACTATCCATGGTTCGCGAACGCCAAAGTGTCCGACATACTCGATGTCCGCCTCTTGAATGATAATCACCTGCACTAGCCTTCGCTTGATGTGGATTTGTCAGTCAAATCGCTCGGCAATCCTGATGCATACCCGCTGGTCTATCGATGACCGATGGGACGCAACGCCAGGCCCCGCATCGGGGTTGCGTCGCTTAGCCTGCGGCTTCGCGGCGGAGGACCTCTTTGCCCAAGGAAGTCAACGGGGTCCATGGGAAACCACCCTTTGTAATTCCATGAACTTTGTAAATTTAATATTGAATGTTAAATATTCAAGCGATACACTTCCTTAATGAACCTTGTTCCGAGAACGCTCAGGGCTACCCTTGACCGCGCGCTTCGCACTTTCCCCGCAGCAGTAGTCACAGGCCCACGCCAATCCGGGAAAACGACATTGCTCACCGAGGGTTGGGGAAACACGCACGGCTTCATCTCGCTCGAAAACCCGGAGACTCGAGCGCGTGCGATTTCCGACCCCGGCGGCTTGTTCCGCGCCTTTGCTCCGCCGCTTATCCTGGACGAGATCCAGTACGCGCCCGAACTGCTTCATTACGTGAAAACGGCCATCGACGCCAATCGCGAACAAGCCGGACAATGGCTCATCAGCGGATCGCAAGGATTTCCTTTGATGCACGGAGTCGCGCAGTCGCTGGCAGGCCGTGCGGCGGTCGTTTCCCTGCTCCCTCTCTCATGGCTCGAAGCCGCAGGCGCGGCCGGCGAAGCCGAAGACATGACGAAAGTCCTTGCCGGGCTTTTCGACGACCTGCCCCGGTCCCCGGCCCGCAAGGTCGCAGGCCTTCCCCTTGGGGAGTGGATTCTCACCGGCGGCTATCCGGAACCCTGCCTGCGATCCGGAGTGGATCGCCGCCTCTGGTTCGGGTCGTACGTCCAGACCTACCTGGAGCGCGACGTACGGATGGTGACCAACGTCGGCGACCTGCGGACGTACGCCGTTTTCCTGCGGCTGTGCGCGATGCGGACGGGCCAGATTCTCAACCTGTCGGACATCGCCCGGGACGCAGGAATCAGCGTGCCCACTGCGAAGAGATGGGTGTCGATCCTCGAGGCGAGCGGGCAGGTTTTCCTGCTGCCTCCGTTCTTCGCGAACCTGGGCAAACGGCTCGTCAAGTCGCCCAAACTCTATTTTCTGGATACGGGCCTGGCGTCCTTTCTCTGCGGCTTGCACGACGCCGAGGCTGCCATGCAGGGCCCTATGGGCGGCGCACTCGTCGAGACCGCGGTCGTATCGGCATGGGTGAAGGCGTTCTGCAACCGCGGAGAACCGCCTGCCCTCTTCTTCTACCGCTCGCACGACGGCCTCGAAGTGGACCTAATCGTCGACATGGGAGGGCGGCTCCATCCGATGGAGATTAAGGCAACAGCCACTCCGCTGCCCGGCCATGCCGCACCCCTGGAGAAGTGGATGGGCCTCGCCGGAAGCAGAAGCGCCGACCGTGGTATCCTCTTTGCCGAGGTCGAGGCGCCAGTGCCGCTGACTCCCCGAGTTTCGGCGGTCCCATGGTCATGGGCAGGATGATATAAACAAGTGACGTTGTCTCTTATTTATTAATTATAAAGGAGTTGCGACAAGATTCGACACTCGATTTCAATCGGGATTTCTTCTCGCCTCACCCTCGGCGCGAGTCTTCTGTGGCAGATAGGACCGCTGCCTCATGCGTCGAGCGAATCCAGCCACTCGGCAGCGGGGCACACGCGGATGCCGCCGGCGGTTTCCGCGCGCGCGGCGGTCTCTACGAGCTGCACGGCCTCCGCAGGCCTCAGTTTCTTCGCAAAATGCGCCAGCGCGCCGGATACGGAGGCGTCGGAACGCTTCACCTCCATCAACATCCTCAGGCCCGTGCTCTCGACAACTGCGAAATCCACTTCCCGTTTCTCCTTGTCCCGGACATAGTGCAGCCGCGATTCGCGCCCCTGGGTATCCTCGAGAAAATGAAGCCACTTGTTGAGACACACGGCAACTGCGTTTTCGAGCCTGATTCCGTCGTCACCCCGGACGGCGCCGCTGTCGTAGATGCATTTTGGTCGGAGACGTTGTCCAAGTGACTAATGCGCCCGGCAAGCGTCTGCGGGCCTGGAAACCGGAACGGGCATTGCCTCGCCTTGCCGACATCGTGTATAAACGAGGAACCGGGAACATCGGCTGCCAGTCGGAGGGATTCTCAATCGGGGAACAATATGCGCGGAACACCTTTCGAATTCCCTGACGATTCCGCGGTTTCGTCTCGGCCCGGACCTTCGGCTCCGGACGTAATCATGGACAGCCGCGAGAGCGCTCCTGCGTTGCTTGACGCCTTGCGGTCGAGGCACGGCCTGTGCGTCGAGGTCGCGAGGCTCGGCGCAGGCGACTATCTGATCGACGGGTTGATCCTGGTCGAGCGGAAACGCTGGAACGACTTCGAGCAGGGCATTGTCACAGGCAGGCTGTTCAAGCAGGCGCACAAGCTGGCTTGCGGGTCCTGGCTCCCGTTCATGGTGATTGAAGGGCGCGAGGAGGAGGGAGGGGGAGGCAGGCTGGCGGCGAACGCCGCTCGGGGCGCGGAGATTGCCCTTTCGCTCAAGTTCGGCATCCCGGTCCTGCGCACGTCGAATCAGGAGGAGAGCGCATTCGTGCTGAGCGACCTCTTATTGCAGAACCGCAAGGCGGGTTCCGCCTCGGTTCGGAAGGGGTATGCACCCAAGAGGGTCAGAAACCGCGCCCTGTACGTGGTCACGGGCCTGCCGGGCGTGGGCAGGAAAATCGGCACGGACGCGCTCGAGAGGTTCGGCAGCCTCAGGGCCGCGTTCGGAGCTTCCGAGGATGCCTGGCTCGGCGTCCCCGGCGTGGGGAAGACCAGGGCCCGCAGAATCGCGGATCTGCTCGACATGCGCCTCTGAGGGAAACCCTCTGCACGCCGCAAACAGTCCCGGTGCCCGACTCGACGTCTGGCGCCATGGCCCAATCAGCGCCGTTCGGATTCATCGCAGAATCCGCTTGACAGTAATACGTTTTAGAAATAATTATTATGCATGACGATGCAGAAGCTGGAGCGGCTCATGGAAGACGATGGATCGCGCATCCGCGCCTCTTCAATCGGTCGCCTGGGAGGGACGATTCGGCATGGCGCATGCCGCGGGCGTGCCGCGGCATGCGTCCATGCGCTTGCCGCTGCGATTTACTTGTTGACGGCGCAATGCGCGGCCGCGCAGGACAAAAACGGGCAGGGCGGCGGCGATTCGGGTCTTGACCTGCCGGACCTCGTCGTCAGGTCCTTCCGGGACGTCACGGCGGCCTCGAACTCGAGGATAAGGGCTCGGGACTTCGTATACCTCCCCAGGCAAACTCCGTCGGATCTGCTGAGGCTCGTTCCGGGCATCCACGTGCAGCAGCACACGGGCGGAGGCAAAGCGCACCAGATGTTCCTTCGCGGCTTCGACGCCGAGCACGGCCAGGACCTCGCGGGCTTTTTCGACGGCGTCCCCCTGAACGAGGTTTCCCAGGTGCACGGCCAGGGCTACCTGGATTTGCACTTCCTAATCCCCGAGGTCTTGCGGGAGATATCCGTCCACAAAGGGGGATATTCCACGTTGTACGGAAACTTCTCAACCGCCGGAGCGGTGGATTTCCGGCCGGACTACGCCCTGGAGGACAGCCTGTCTTCGCTGTCGATGGGTACATTCGACACCATGCGCGGGCTTGCCCTCTTCGCAGGGCGGGTGGGGGAATTCTCCTGCTCCGCCGCCCTGGAATGCTCGACCACGTCCGGATTTACCGACCCGGGAAGCATGGACGCGTTCCGGGGCTTTGCCTCCTTCAGGAATGAGCCATGCAAGGGCACGTCCCTCAGGGGCTTCTTCGTCCACTACAACTCCGAATACGGCGCAGCCGACGTCCTGCCCGAGAGCCGGATTGACGCAGGCCTGGTCGGCAGGTTCGACAGCATGGACGACTCGGACGGCGGGCTGGCCGTCCGGGACATGGCCGGGATCTCCATCGAGCACAGGGCTGGCGCCGCCGCGCATTCCGCCAACGTCTTCTGCTGCTACAAGAAGACCGAGATCTTCAGCAACTACACCTTCTTCCTCTTCGACCGGGTCAACGGGGACCAGCACGGCCTCTTCGACGAGCGGACGTATTTCGGCGCGAACTACGCCTTCGCGGCGCCCGTCGAGGCGGGCGGATTCTCGTTCACCTCCCGCCTGGGCCTCAACGGCCGCATGGATGTAATCGGCTTGTCCCAGACATCATCGAAGGAGAGGGAAACCGTCGACCGGATCAACAAGTACGACATCCTCGAAGGCGGGCTGGGGCTGTTCGCCGAGGAAGCCGCATGCGCCTCCGGCTGGCTCAGGATAGTCGCCGGCCTGCGCGCCGACTTCGAAATCTACGGCGTGGACGGCATCCAGGACGTCATCGAGTTCGACATCCGAACGAACACCTACGTGAAGAGGGACGACGCCCCTCGCGAAGCCTCCGCGGTCCTCGCCGCCGTGAGCCCCAAGGCCTCAATCATCCTCACCCCGCTCGACTCGGACGAAGGCGCGCTCAACATGCTGCGCCTGTTCGCCAATTTCGGCATGGGCGCGACGCCGCCAAGGGCCCAATCCATGGCGAACTTCCAGGAGGATTCGATGCCCAGGACCTACTGCGCCGAGACCGCGGTGCAAATCGAATTACTCGGCAGGGACATGACCGTCCAGGCCGTCGCATGGTGGGCGGACAAGGACAGCGAACTCGTGTTCGAGCCGGAAAGCGGCCTCTCGGCCGACAGGGGCCCGAGCAGGAGGTTCGGAATCGAAATCGAGTCCCGGATGGAAATCCTCCCCTGGATGTACCTCGCCGCGGATTTCTACTGGACCCGCGCCTTCTTCCGCGGGAGCGGCTCCCCCATCCCGGGCACGCCCGAGCTCATGTTCGCCGGCAATCTCTCCCTGCGCCATCCGTCCGGGATTCGCGCGCATCTCAAGTGCCGCGCCATGGGGCCGAGACCCCTCTCGGAGGACTCCGCCTCGAGGCCGTACTGGTTGATTGACCTCATGCTCGGCTATGAGAAATCCAAATCGTGGAGATTCGAAATCGCGATAGAGAACCTCTTCAACACGGAGTGGGACGACACTAGCTTTTTTTACGAATCGAGACCGGACCCAGACGGGCCGGCAGTTCCCGGCAAGCACATCACCCCCGGCACGCCGTTCTCGATGAAAGCATCGTTCACGGTCTTCTTCTAGGAGGTCTGGAAATGAGAATGAGCCTTTGGATTGCATTCGCCGCAATGTCGACCGCACTGATTGCTTCGTGCGGAGGAGATGACGATTCGGACGTCACGGGCGGGACAATCGTCTTCACGGCGAACGGCGAGGACTTCGTCAGGAACGGCTTCACGTCGAAGGACGGGTGGGCCCTCAGCTTCGATCACGTGTACGCCGTCATAGGAGGGCCCACGGCATTCCAGGTTCCGGACGAATCCGGCGGGGCAGGAAAAATCTCCCGGCATGCCGGGCACCCCCATGTCGGGCTCACGTCCGGCGGGGCGCACGCCGCGCTCACGGGCACCTTCGTCGTCGATTTGAAGCAGGGCGACGGCCCTGCGACGATTGGCGAAATCAAAGGCGTTGAAGCCGGCAATTACAACCGCATCGCATGGGACCTGAAGACCTGCGACGCCCAGTCCGCCGTGCCGGTCAGCCCCGTCACCGCCGACGACCTTGGGATCGTCCATGGATACTGCCTCGTGCTGTCGGGCTCGGCGTCCAAGGGGGCCGTGACCAAGAACTTCGTAATCAGGTTCAATGAGCCGATCTACTGGGTCTCCACCGAGGCCCACCAGGACGACATCGGAATCGTTCCCCTGGGCGGGACCGGCTTCGCCGAGATGACTTTCCACCTGGACCACGTTTTCGGCGACTCGTCCAGCGGCCCGACCGAGGGCGTGAATCCCGGAGCCGTCGGCTTCGACCCCTTCGCCGCCCTGGACCAGGATTCCGACGACGACCTCTACGTGGACGGCCGCGTGATGGAGCTTTACATGCCGGCCGGAGTCTGCAGGCAGCTGTACCGCGCCTTCGTGACACTGGGCCACTCCGGCGAGTCCCACTGCATGTTCATGCCCGGCGGGTCTGGCGCCGGGCACGGCGAGGAGGCCGGAGAGGAGCCCGTCTACCCGGTGGGCGCCGCCGGCACGCTCGAGTTCACCGCCAACGGAGAGGAATTCGTGCGGAACGGCTTCACCACGGTCGACGGGTGGGACATCGCCTTTTCCCACTTCTACATCTGCATCAAGAACCCCGTCGCCTTCCGCCAGTCCACGGGCGTGACCGATTCAGGGTCCACCGTCCACCTCGACGCCGCGGGGCTCGGCACGGACGCCTACGTCATCGACCTCGCCCAGGGAACGGGCGCGACCGTAATCGGCCAACGCGCGGGCGTGGAAGCCGGCCACTACTCGAGAATCAGCTGGGAGATGAAGGACATCGAGGATACCGACTCGGCGGTGAGCCCCGTCAATGCGGGAGACGTTGCAGCGCTCGTCGCCTCGGCGCCCGTCGCAGGGAAGCCGGGATGCGCCATCCTCATCGGTACGGCGCAGAAACCCGGCCCGGTTACGGTCGACTTCGTCCTGCGCGTGAGCGACGTCCTCGGCTACATGTCCACCGGCCCGCACCAGGACAACATCGGCAGGCTCCTGACAAACGGCGGAACCGCACAGGCGGAGATGACCTTCCACGCCGACCACATATTCGGCGACCACGACACCATCGACGAATGGGACAGCGTGAACGCCGGCGCGCTCGGGTTCGGGCCGCTGGCGGCCATGGATGGGACTTCCGCGGACCACGACGGGGCGCCGGGATCGATTGACGTGTACGATTCCGGCCTGCCGGGGGCCTCGGACATCCTGGCCTTCTACAAGGCATGGATCACGCTGGGCCACTCCGGGGAAACGCATGCCATGGTGGCGGTAGGCGGTGAATAGGATTGGAGAAATGCCGCGGCGAGGGCACGGCTGTCGTGCCCGTCTCTCGTCCTTTCCCATGGACGGTCGGCATGTTTCAGCCGCTCCGCGGGAACGCGCCCAGAGGGACAGCAGCGGCATTTCGCGAGAGGGGGACTGCCTCGTCGCCGTTGCATAGGAGGACGCCGAACGGCGCCTTTTTCGAGCGGCGCGCCGCGGTCCAGCAGGGAAATCACCTCGTCGGCGTCGCCGTCCTCCACGGCGTCGAACAGGTCCTCGGTCAGCTTCTTAGCGCGGACAGGACCTCTTTGCCGGTCTTGTCCGG
>JBFZBV010000512.1:0-4143 GCA_041308285.1 Planctomycetota bacterium
ACACGAGCGCGAGGCGTTCATCGTCGCCAAGGCCGGCCAGATGGGCAAGGTCACAATCGCCACCAACATGGCCGGCAGGGGCACCGACATCATCCTGGGGTCGTTCGCGCCCGCCGAATACGTCGACTTCCTCCGCCGCTGGGACATGGTCCCGCAGGACCTCGACCCGGCCGAGCCCTTCGAGGCGCAGAGGAGGAAGGTCTACGCCTGGTGGGACCACGTCTTCCTCGGGTCCGCGGAATCCTCCGACGCCGACCCCGGCGAGGTGGCGGCGAAGCTCGAGAAGAAGTCCCGCGCCGAGAGGTTCGTCCCGCCGCGATTCGGGCGGAACGTCGCAGAGCTCGACGGCCTGCACATCATAGGGTCCGAGCGGCACGAGGCCCGCCGCATCGACAACCAGCTCCGCGGCCGCGCCGGCCGCCAGGGCGACCCCGGGTCCTCCCAGTTCTTCCTGAGCCTCGACGACGACATCATGCGCATATTCGCCCGCGACTGGGTCAAGAGCTTCCTCCAGCGGCTCGGCATGCGCGAGGGCCAGGACATCACGTCGCCCATGGTCTCGAGGTCCATCGAGCGCGCCCAGAAGAAGGTCGAGGCCCACAACTTCGAAATCCGCAAGAACCTCCTCGAGTACGACGAGGTCATGAACGAGCAGCGGACGCTGATTTACGACATGCGCCAGGACGTGCTGGGCGGGGCCAACCAGAAGCAGCGCGTGCTCGAAATGATGGACTGGGTCGCGAAGAACGAGTTCGCCACCCGCTTCGGCCAGTACGGCCCGGCCGAGGAGTCCGAGACCATAGAGTACCTCGACTGGTTCGAGCAGACCTTCGGCATCTCCGTGGGCATGTCCGAAATCCGCGGGCTCGCGTCCGGCGACCTGCTCGACAGGCTGGGCGAGGAGGTCAGGAAGGTCTACAAGGCCCACGAGGACGAAACCGGCGAGGAGGCCATGCGCTTCCTCGAGCGCTACCTGCTCCTCCAGACGCTCGACACGAAGTGGAAGGACCACCTGTACGCCATGGACAAGCTCAAGGAGGGCATAGGACTCCGCGGCTACGGGCAGGTCGACCCCAAAATCGAGTACAAGAAGGAGGGGTACACGATTTTCGGCACCATGCTGGACCAGATCAGGACCGAAGTGGCTTCGAAGATGCTCAAGGTCCGGCTCTCGCCCGAGGCTGAGCAGGAGATTTCGAGCGTCTGGAACGCCTCGGAGTTCATACACGAAGACGCCGGCGGCGACTACACCAAGACCAGGGAGCAGATGGACGGCGCCGTCAACAGGCCCATGGGCGATGAGAAGCGAAAGCCCATCAAGGCGGACAAGAAAATCGGCAGGAACGAGCCCTGCCCCTGCGGATCAGGCAGGAAGTACAAGAAATGCTGCGGCTCCGGGACGTAGCTCGCCGACTCCCCCGCCGCATTTTGGGGTGCTCCGATGTCCGGCGGTCGCCTCCTGCTCGCATTCACCATACTGACCGCCGACCTCTACTACGTCCTCTTCTTCCTCGTCACGCTGCCCTACTGGGCGGTCAAGTTCGCCGTGAGCCCGAAATACCGGGCCGGATTCGCCCAGAGGCTCGGGTTCGTGCCGCGCAGGGAGGGGTCCGCCCCGTGCGTCTGGCTCCACGGCGTGTCGGTCGGCGAGGTCCTCGCCGCCAGGGAGCTGCTCAGGCTGCTCGGCCGGCGCCACCCGGGCATCGACCTCGTGGTGTCGGTCACGACCAAGACCGGCTACGAGGTCGCGCGCAAGAACTATCCGGACGCGAAGGAAATCATCTTCTTCCCCATGGACGTCAGCCCATGCGTCTCGCGCACGTTCCGCAGGATGAGGCCCGACCTGATTGTCATGGTCGAGCTCGAGCTCTGGCCCAACTTCTTCCTCTGCGCCAGGAAAAGGGGCGTGCCCGTCGCGTTCGTGAACGGCAGGATTACCAGGCGGTCCTTCGAGGGGTACAGGATGATTGGCTGGATTCTGGACCAGGTCCTGCCTGTCTGCGAGGCCGTCTGCGTCCAGAACAGGCTCTACGGCGAACGCCTGGTCCTCCTGGGCGCGCGCGGCGACCGCGTCAAGGTGCAGGGCAACATCAAGTACGACAACCTCGCCCCGGCGCGGGACGACGGGTTCGCCGAAAAGCTCCGCGCCCAGCTCGGCGTCGGCCCCTCGGACCGCGTCCTGATAGGCGGCAGCATCCACCCGGGCGAGGATGAAATCCTCCTCAGGGTCTACCGGAACCTGAAGGACCGGTTCCCGGATCTCAGGATCATGCTCGTGCCCAGGCACCCGGAGCAGTTCGACCGCGTCGAGCGCCTGGCCAGGGCTCACGGCGAAAGCCTGCTCAGGAGGACGAAGGCGGACGCTGCCGTCAAGGACGGGAGGCCCGTGATACTGCTCGACACGGTCGGCGAGCTGAGCGGGGCCTACGGCATGGCGGAAATCATCTTCGTCGGGGGGTCGCTCGTGCCCCACGGCGGGCAGAACATGCTCGAGCCCGCCTGCCTCGGCAAGGCCGTGCTGTTCGGCCCCTACACGTTCAACTTCAAGACCGACGTGGACCTCCTCATCTCCCACGGCGCCGCCCTGGAGGTCCAGACCGAGGGCGACCTCGAGGCGAGGCTCGAGGACCTCCTCACGGACAGGGAGAAGGCCGCTGAAATCGGCCGCAAGGCGCGCGAAGTAATCGAGGCGCAGAGGGGCGCCAGCATGCGCTGCCTCGAGCTCATCGAAAGGGTGTTCCTCGCCGACGGCGCGGCCTGTCCGATACGCAGGGCGCACCCCGCGGCGTGACCGTGTTTTTCTCAGAGGAGGCTCCATGCGAATCAGGACAATGGCGCCGGCCCTGTGCGCCGCCGCCCTCGGGCTGGCCGCCCTGCTCTGCCTGTCCGGCCAAGGCCAGGACGGGAGCCGGAATCCGTACGTACAGGCCCTGAAGGCCTGCTCGGGGAATCTCGTGTGCGTGAAATACGTGCTCGAAATCGGCACGGAGGACGACGCCATGGAGGTCTCCGGCGAGGTCACGGGGTCGCTCGTGGACCCCTCGGGGCTGGTGATGATTCCCGGCTCCAGCCTCCACGCCGGCATCGGCGAAGGCGAATCCCAGGCGCCGAAGATGAAGGCGTCGAACTTCGTGGTCGTGTTCCCGGACGACGACAAGGAATACGACGCCGTCCTCGCCGCCACCGACACGAAGCTCAACCTCGCCTTCCTGGCGCCTGCCGGGCTCGGGGACAGGAAAATCGAGTGCGTGGATTTCTCCGCCCGCGCCGGAACGCCGAGCCTCGGGGCGGAGCTGGTCGGCGTGGACCGCCTTGGAAAGGGGTTCGACTACGCCCCGTACTTCGAGAAGTACGTCGTGTCGGGCGAAGTGAGGCAGCCCAGGCCCATGTACGTGCTGTCCTGCTCCATGTCCATCCTCGGGCTCCCGATATACGACCTGTCTGGCAGGCCGGTGGGCGTAATCACCGAGCAGACCGACTCGGGCCGGGACCTCGTGATCTCCGCGGAGTTCCTGATACCCGCCGACGCGGTGAACTCGACCATCCAGGCCGCGAAGAAGAAGGCCGAGGAGTCCCGTAAAAAGCCGGATTGAGCGCAACGACGTGGAAGCAGGATGAGATTGCTTCGTCGCGCTGCGCGCAATCCATACTGCGCAGAGCAAGAGCTGAATCCGGTTTGCGGAAAAGGGTGCAGGGGAAAACCGCCTTTTCAAAGGGGTTTCCTGCAAAAAAGCCCCTTCAAGCCCGGATCATCTAGCGGGGCATGAACGCCTTGGTGAACTTCGGAGGCGGCGGCGCCGATCCTGACCGCAGCATTTCGCGCCATTGCCCGTCGTCAGTCCGGTCCCCGCTGCCGCCCCACCACTCGTGGTATGCGAACGTCCCGCCCTTCGCGACGTACTTCTCCCCCTCGTTCTCCACGAGGACCAGCATCTCCCGGGGCCTGCCGCACGCCGCGTAGAGCGAGGCTCTCGAAGACCCTGCGTAGATTGCCAACCTCGCGCCCAAGCGAAGGAGGGCTGACGAGCCGCTCAAATAAAGAGATGCAATGCAGGCCGGGCGGCTCTGCTTCGCCTGCAAATGCGCCTTTTGCGCGTTTCGCGCAAAAGGCGCATGAAAGAAGAAGAGTTTCGGGAAGGGGGC
>JBFZBV010000513.1:0-4983 GCA_041308285.1 Planctomycetota bacterium
CCCGGCGGTGGCGGCGGCGCCGCCGTCTCCGCCCCGGGGCCGTCGGCGGGCGCCGGGACTTGCGCGCCTGAGGCCTCCGGCGGACCGGGCGGGGCCCGGAAGACCGGGGACATATTCGCCGGGCTTGACTCCGCTGATCCGGCAGTGAGGAACGCTGCCATCGATCGGATCAAGGCCCTGCCCAGGGCCCGGCTCATAGCGGCCCTGCGCGAGGGCATGTCCCGCAAATCCGGGCCAATCGCCCTGGCATGCGCATGGCTTCTGGACTGGAAGGTCCTCGACATGGAAGAGCTCGACCTCAAGGTCGAGATTCTCGCGCCGTACTGCCGCACGATCTACGACGCCCCAATCGAAGGCATCGAGAGCATCCTCGGGGAGGGCGACGAGGACGACCCGATGGAGAAATTCCGGCATGCCGTCGGGTTCCGCAACTTGACGGGTCTGCTGGCCCGATTCCCCCTGCCTCCCGCATCGGGCGAGGACACGGGCACGCCCGTCCTCTCGGAAAGCCACAGGGGCATGAATTCGGGCCACATCCCCCTGCTCATCGCAATCGCGGAAAGGGACGGCGACCCCTACGCATCGGCCGAGGCCTTTTCGCTGGCCCTCCTGCTCTGCACCTACAGCCACGACCACATAGAGGAGGTCTGCCGCATGATCTGGCGGCTGAACCCCTGCGCGGCCCGAATCGAAGGAGTGGACAACCAGTTCGGATTCCGCAAAAGGACAGGGAATCCGCCTGAGCCCGGATTGGGCCTGCCGGCAATCTTCGGGGACCTAGTGGAGCACTACACGTTCTGCAGCGCGTGCCGCGGGTCGGCCGCGATGGGGAAGATTCGCAGTGTCCTGGACAGATGGGCAAGGGCCCTGGAGCCGGACCCCGCCGACTTCCAGCTGGTCAAGAGGCTCTCCCTCGAAGCCGGCGGCTACCTCCGCCTCTGGGCGGTGCACGGGCTGTCGCTCTTCCCTCTCCACGGGGACGAGGCCACGGACCTGCTTTGGCGGAAGGCGCGGGGGGCCGGGGAGGACACGGAGAGGGCGGTCGCCCTGCATGCGCTCGCATCGGCGGGCGAGGACGATGCGGTCGACGCGCTGACCGCATCCGCCGGCGAGGGGGACGAGCTCGCCCTCGCGCTGCTCGCTGACGCGGCGCCGGAACGGTTCGACGAAGCCGCACGGAAATTCCTCGCTGAAACCGGGGATCCGGAAAGCGTGATACCAATCTTCGCGCTCTTGCCCGGCCTGTTCGGCGCCAAGCCTGCCGAATCATGCCTCGAATCCATGGGGAGGATGCTGATTGAGGAGGAATCGAACCCGGAGACGATCCTCGCCTTCCATGCGCTGCTCCGCAAGGGCATGCGAAACGAGGCCGCGCTTAAGGCCCTCGAGCACGTCCGGAATGCGCCCTGGCCGGGCGACGAATACAATTTCGGGACTCTCCAGGAGAAGGTCCTCCCGTACATCGAAGCCTGGGCGCGTGACGAGTTCCGATCCTTCCTCGAGGACAAGGTCAAGGACAGCGACGGCGATGGGATGGCCGCGGCCTCGGGACTTCTGAAGAGACTCGACTCGGCGCCCGATTTCCCCGCCGCAGCCGCCCGCAGAGGGAACGTCGCGGAGCTCAGGAAGACCCTCAACAACCGGAGCACAGGAAAATACTGGGAGGCTCTGGAGGGCCTCGCCTTGACCGGCGAGATTGAGGCGTCCAGCCTCCTTCAGAAGGCGCTCGAGAACGGCAACTACGGGGTCTGGAACGAGGACGAGGGCGTCTTCCCCGCCGTCAGGTACAACGGGTCCCTGGATTTCCTGCTGCAGACCGCGGAGTCGAACTGCTGCATGGTCGTCAACGTCTGGGAGGCGTTCCACATCCTGTTCGGCACCTCGCCACGGAGCTTCGAGCCCACGGCAGGCAACGGACTCGACGTCTTCACGCCGGCGGAGCTCCTGCGGCTGTGGGTCGGCCGCACGGGGAACAACTTCGTCTTCAGCAAGATTGCAGGGCACAATATAATCGGACCGTAGTTGCCCGGGCCATGCTGCATTTGTAGGATAATCGATGTGCGGGGAGTGGGAGGCGGAGACTGCCTCCCGGATCGGTTCCGGATTCGGATATCTTCCGGCCCCCCGCCTGCCGGGCGCATTCGGGAGCGGCTATGCCCATACGCTGCAGGAAATGCGGGAACGAAGTCAAGGCGAGCCAGGCCATGGGCACGCTGGACATGGAGACGATGCTCGAGTTCCAGAAGCGCATGAAGGACCTCTGCGGCGACGTGCCCAATCCGTGGCTTCTCGAGCTCGACCCGTGGTACATGGAGAAGGCTGCCCAGGACGCCAACAGCAAAGGTTTCAAATGCACCAGATGCGGCAGCAGGGGGGAGTGGGAGGCCGGGTTGCCCCCGGCATGACGGCGCGTCCCGAATCCCCGCGTCCGTCCTCCGCCGGCCTCGCGAATTCATGGAGGCGTCTCTGGTGGAATCCCGGGCGGGGAACAAGTCCGACGCCCGGGCCCGGCTTCATTCAGGTATTGGAACGATGTTCGTCGAAATCCCGCACGTGAGACAGGTCACCGGCGATCCGAACCGCAAATGGTTCCGGAGCGACGCCATGGATCTCATCGTCTGGTTCTCCCCGAAGGGGGCGATGAAGGGGTTCCAGCTCTGCTACAACCGCGGCCCCTGCGAGCATGCGCTGACCTGGCTCGAAGGCAAGGGAAGCACCCACGACCGCATCGACGACGGCGAAAGCTGGACGAGGCACAAGATGACTCCGATTCTCGAGGCCGACGGCGCCCTGGACAAGGCCGCGCTCCTCAAGGCCTTCGACGCGGAGAGCGCCAACCTGGCGCCCGAGATAAAGGCCCTCGTCAGGCAGAAGGTCCTGGAATTCGAGGAACCCGCCCGCTGACCGGACCCGGGCCGCTCCGCCCGAGGCCTGCCGGACCCGGCATGCGCCGGGCTCCGCGCATTGTGGAGAACCGCGGATGGACAAGGAAATCACCATAAAATGCCCGGCATGCGGAACGAGTTTCTCGGTCGAGAGCGTGCTGGCTCGGTCCATCGAAGAGCGGTTGCGCGTCGAATTCGCCGTGAAAGAGGCGGAAAGCCGCGAACTCGCGGAACGGAGGCTGCGCGAACTGGACGAGAAGGCCCTGTCCCTCGAGAGGATGAAGGCCGAGCAGGAGAAGTCCGTCAGCCGCATCGTCGAAGGCCGGCTCGCCGAAATCAGGGCCCAGACCAGGGCCGAAACCGAGAAGGAGGTCCAGGCCGCGCTGATCGCAGGCAAGGAGGAGATGGACCGCCAGTCGGCGAAAATCCAGGGCCTCCTCAAGACCGCCGCGGAGAACGAGCAGCTCAAACGCAGGCTCGAGGAGCAGGAGGCGAGTCTCGGCCTCAAGTACCAGCAGACCCTGACCGAGCAGCTCAAGGCCGAAGCCGAGAAAATCTCCCGGCAAGAGACCCAGAAGAACGAGTTCGAGTTGAAGAAGCAGAAAATGCTCATAGACCAGCTTCAAGGACAGCTGGAGGACGCCCAGCGGAAAATCCAGCAGGGATCGATGCAGGTGCAGGGCGAAGCCCAGGAGCTCCTCATCGAGGAGGCTCTGAAAAGAGCCTACCCTTCCGACGGCATCTTCGAGGTCAAGAAAGGCCAGAAGGGCGCCGACGTGCTGCAGGAGGTCCGCGACGACCTCGGCGCGGCCTGCGGGAAAATCTACTACGAGAGCAAGCGCACCAAGGCGTTCGGCGGCGACTGGATCCAGAAGCTCAAGGACGACAACAGGGAAATCAAGGCAGATTTCTGCGTCCTCGTCACTCAGGCGCTCCCGCCGGGAATCGAGAGCGTGGGGAACATCCAGGGCGTGTGGGTCTGCACCGTGCAGGCCTCGGGCTGGATTTCCATGGTCCTACGCGAAAGCCTCATCCGAGTCCACGCAGCCGCCGCCACCCAGGAGAACCGCGGCGAGAAGATGCAGATGCTCTACGAATACCTCACAGGCCAGGAGTTCAGGCTCCAGTTCGAGGCCATCGTCGAGGGCTTCTCCGGCCTGCAGAAGTCCTACATGGACGAGAAGCTCAAGATGCAGAAAATCTGGAAGGAGCGCGAGAAGCAGCTCGAGAAGGTGCTCCTGAACGCGGTCGGGTTCTACGGGTCCATACGCGGCATAGCGGCCGACGCCATACAGCCTATAAAGATGCTCGAGAGCCCGCCTGGGACCGGGCCCGCCGAAGAGGCCGGGCAGACCTGAACGTGCCGCCTCGCGGGCCAATGCAGCCGGAGCGCTCTGCCCGGCATGGGAATACGATCTCTCGAAGACCCTGCCTGGCTCCCGCCCCGGCCGCAAGGCGAAGCATGGCTGCCGATCCGGCGAAGCCGGCGGGAGGGCGCGGCTCCCGCCACGATTCTTCATGTTCATTCGGGAGGGCGAGGCTCTTGCCGAGCCACTGGTTGATTTGTTCAGAAGCGGCTCACCTGGCTTGCTTCGCCTGTTGGTCGGAGCGTGGGCTACGCAGGCTCTTCGAGAGGTTCGCCCTCCCCGGATTGCTACGCAACCATCCCCCGTAGGTTCGCCCTCCCGTGCAAGCCGTGCCCGACCCCTTGTCGGGAACGGACTTCGATGGGGTTCGGCTGGCTCCAACTGAGCGCAAAATCCGGAGAAGAGCCCCTTGATTACGCTGGACTCTTGCCCGCCAAACGCGAAATGGAACGATATTTCGATGGAAGCCGATAGACCCAGACTTGGATGCCGACCTTGGAGAAGAGTACACCCCAATGTTGCATAAACAATCGTCCCGGAAAGATGTGAAGTCTGTTCACCACAGTCCTTCATGCCGCGATGCGGCACCCAGAAACGATGAAAATGGATTCGAGCGCGGCATGAAGGACATGTGCCTCGAAAATCCGCTTGAACATCCCGGGATTGTCATTGCGAATCCCTTCGATGCTTTCCGGGATGAAGCAATCTCGTCCTTGATGAGATTGCTTCGT
>JBFZBV010000514.1:0-2543 GCA_041308285.1 Planctomycetota bacterium
GGGCGCTCTGTCACCAGGATCACGGCACTGAGTGCCGTGGCTACATCTGAATCTGCCGTCTCGCTGTGCGTGCGATATTCATCTCTCTAGTTGCGAGCGCCCCCCCGCCCCGCGGGTGGGCGCTCGCGATGACAGGTCTTTGTGCCGGCCAGGTTGTTTCTTTGAAGACGACGCACGCGATACTCGCTACTCGAAACGGCCCACGGTCTACAGTCTACTGTTCACTTCTCTCTTCTTACTTCTCACTTCTTACTTTTTACTTTTTACTTCTCACTGCCCACTGCTCGCATAAACCACGGCCCAACGCCCCCACGGCGCCCGCTCTCAGTCCAGGCCGCCGCCGCTGTCCTTGTCGTCCTCTTCGTCCGTGTCCTTGGGCTTGTTGGGGTCCTTAATCTTCAGGTTGTCCAGTTTCTCCTTGGTGTAGATGTCCCTGATGTACTTCGCCTCGATCCAGCCCTCCTTCTTGTCGGTGCGGCGCTGGATCTTCACCATGCCCGAGGACTCCTCGAGGATTTTCACCCATTGCCTGTGCGAAAACTTTCCTGCGGATTCGGTCTTTCCGCTGTCGGTCCATGCGGGGATGTCCGGGCAGTTCAAGGTGCCGGTTCCGAGGGTCGCGTCCAGTTCCTTCAAGTCGGCGAACTTCTTCTCAATCAGCGCCCTGTTGCGTTCGATGGGGTCGTCGGACGGCAGTTCCTGGGCTTCTGCGACTTTCTCCCTCTCCCTCTGGTTGGCCCATTTCGCCTCGAGATCCTTGGCGTCCTTCGGGTGCTCCTGGCGCCTGGTATCGTAGATTTTCTTCCACTTGAGGTATTCGGTGTGGCTGCGGTCGGCCTTGTCGGATTCACCCGCGGCCTTGTACTTCTCGCAGTCGGACTTGTGTCCGTTCATCTTGTCGAAAGCCATCGCGAGGGTGACTTCCTTTGTGCCGATTTTCTTGTCGTCGCTGCCCGGCCTGAGGATGATAATGACCGCGACAATCCCCAGGATGCCGAGTAATATGAAAGGCACGAACGTGTAAAGCGATTTTTCCGATGCTCTTGACATCGCGACCTCCATGAACCCCGGAGAGGCGGATGATCCCGCCTGGGACCCTATCTGTATTCTTTGTAGCACTTCGGCGCGGTTTTTTCAACTGCGGCGGAAGTCGAAAGCGTCGAGAATCGGCTTGAGGCCGGTGAAGCACTCGAGCCTGTTCGGCTGCCTCACGTCCTTCTCAATCCCCTCCACCATGCCGGGACAGCCGCCCGTGCAGAACTTCTGCGACGAGCAGCTCCTGCAGCCGGGGACCTCGGACAGCGGGACGTCGATGCGGCTGCGGAGGTCCCTGAGCACGGGGTGGTTCAGCCAGACGTCCCTGAGCCTGTGCGTCCTGATGTTCCCCATGGCCATGCCGGAGAGCTGG
The DNA here is from genome assembly GCA_041308285.1 of Planctomycetota bacterium. Lineage (GTDB taxonomy): Bacteria > Planctomycetota > JAKEIC01 > JAKEIC01 > DYIT01 > PPR-0505. The sequence continues at coordinate 1,409 of JBFZBV010000514.1, forward strand.
TTGCAGGGCACGTAAGTCCCATCGTGGAGCACGTCGACCTTCGAGAACGCGCACCTGCAGGCCGAGAGATACCCGGTCTTGAACGGCAGCGGCCTGCCCTCGAGGAGGTGCTTCTCCACCGCGTCCTTGAACTTGAGCTTCCACAGGGGTCCGCCGCCCTGGTCCGACACCGTGCCGGGATGCTCGGTGACGAACCTCTCCATCTGGCGCATGGCTTCGAGCTTGTCGCCCGGGCCGAGGAGCAGGGCGGAGCGGTTGTCGCAGGCCCGGCCGCGGGGGAAGACCTCGTTCACGCCGAGCCTCTTCACGCCCAGGCCGAGGACGAACCTGCAGGTCTCGTACAGGCAGCGCGATCCCTGTTTCGTTATGGTAATCCTGACGGTGGCGGGCACGCCCTCGGCGAGCAGCGCCTCGATCCCGGCCACTGCGCGCCTCCAGGTGCCCCTGCCCCGCAAGCCGTCGTGAGTCGCCTCGTCGCCGTCGATTGAGACCTGGACGTAGTCCACCCTGGACGTGGACGCCAGCATCCGAGCGGAGCGCCTGTCCACCAGCGTGCCGTTTGTCAGCACCGAAAAGCGCATCCTGTTCGCGACTATCGATTCGACCAGGTCCGCGAAGTCCGCCCTCGCGAACGGCTCGCCGCCCAGAAGCGTGAGCGTCAGCACCCGGCATTCGGCAAGCTCGAGGAAGAACGACTGCCACACGGTTCCCGGCAGGTCGGCGGCCCTCTTCATGTCCTCGGAGTAGTAGCAGTACTTGCACCGGAGATTGCAGACGCCGGTGATTGAGATGTCCACGTTCCTCGGCGTTGGAGGGATCTCCGCCGTCCTGGAGGTCTCAACCCCGTCCTGGCCGCAAGCCATCCGAATGCCTTTCCAGAAGCGGATCGTCGCAGGCCCCGGGCCTTCGCGCCTCGCCTGCATCCGCAGCCGGCATTATCGCAGATTCGACCGCGCTGCGCGATTGCTGGCAATCAGAATGCCGGCAGAGCCCTGCAATCTGCAATCCGAGTGCCTTGCGGGGGGAAACGCTTTGGGGCTCTTTTTCTGCGTCCTGATTCTCCTGATCCGCGAACCTTCGGTTCGATATTTGACTCTGTTCAAAGGGCTGCTGCGCTAATCGTATCGTGGGGTGC
>JBFZBV010000515.1:0-3680 GCA_041308285.1 Planctomycetota bacterium
CAGGGCGTTCGCGAGCGCAAGCCTCGTGTCGGTGGTGACGACGCCCGGGGCCAGGATGTCCCGGACGCGCTTGCGGGTCTTCTCCTCGACCCAGCTGTTGATTGCGAGCCGGCTCTTCTCCGGGTCGCCCATGAAGTCGAGCGTGGAGAAGCCGGCGTCGTAGGCCTTGCGGTTGCCTTCGAGGAACTCGGGGAGGAACTCGTAGCCCGACTGGCCGAAGATCGCGTTGGCAAGCACGAGCTCGAACGCCTTCTTGGCCGCCGCGGGGTCCTTCTCGTCCCTCTTCGGCAGGGTCCGGCCGTTCAGGTCCCGAATCAGGGCGCCCAGCGCGGGATGGAACCTCTCGCGGGCGAGATCCATGCGCAGGACCCGGGTCATCTCCTTCTCAGTGTTCCCGCGTGCGCCTGCGGTGGTCATGGCCATGGCCGCGGACACGCTGAACGGCGAGAAGAACAGGTTGCCGGGCTGGTCCTTGAGGCGGCCGTAGAGGTCGAACGCGAACGCGGTGTTCTCCTTCGCGACTTCGCGGACGTCCCCCTCGGCCGGGAACGCCGGATTCGCGAGAACGCACGCGAGAGCCCAGGCCAGCATAATCGAGACGCAATTCGCTTTCTTCATGACTTTCCCTCGTAAAAAAATACCGGATGTTCATGCCACTGCGCGTTAATCCATCGCGCTCAGTGGGACGGTGATTCGAAAGGTCCGGCCGCGCGCTTCGCTATCCTTCCCGGGCGTTGCCGCGTTTCGCAAGGCCCGCGCCCAGGGAAATGAGGGTGCCGGCGACGATTGCGCCGCCGATTGACATCCCTATCCAGGGCTCGAGCTTCAACGGCCAGTATACGCAGCCTGCGTATACGACGGCAGCTCAGCAGACGCCGCCGAGAAGATTGAAGAACATCTTCATGCCTTGCTCCCTTCCCCCTGGACGCGCCGGGATACGACCGCCCTGCGCCCCCGGCGCCGCCCGCCCAGACTCGGAAAGCCTGTCTCTTCCCGGGCATTTCGAATAGTATAACCCCTGGAGGCTGGGATTTCACTCGGAACCCGCTGATTGGTTCTTCCGGATTCGAACGGCATTCTTGCGTCTCATTCGGAACTCCAGAAGCGGTATCGGCGTCTAAACGCGCAGGCATCGACATGCGTTCCTTATGAGGAGGATTTGACATGCGCACAGGTTCGACACTGACCGCAGCCGCCGCAATTCTCCTGGCGCTGGCCCTCGCCTCCGCTCCGGAAGCCTGCGCACTGGACGCAGCCAAGGAACTTGGCGAAGCCACGGAAATCATCCGCCAGGGGATGGCGGCGATGTCGCTTGCAGACAAGGACATCCTGCCCCGGCACGACTACATCCCATCCGACGCCTACAGGCTGGCCCTCATCGACGAGTACCTGAAGAACCCGCTCGCAGCGGCCAAAGACGCGCTCTCGCGTTTCTCGCCCTGGCTCTCGACGAAGGAACCGCTGTCCGCATCCCTGCTGCGCGCCTTCAAGGACCTGGGCGAGAAGGACCTTGCCGCCGCCGAAGTCAAACCCGCCGCCGACCTGGCGGCCGCAGTGGCTGCCCTCGGCGCCGCCATGACATCCGGCGAAGCCAAGCCCGTGGACGGGAAGGAACACAAGTCCGAGCTTGAAACCGTTCCTGCGGCAGCCCGCCCGTTCCTCATCCGTCTCCTCGCGGCAGTCGCCGCAGCGGTCAGGGAGCGTCAGGCCGCGTTCTCGAAAATCTCGGAGGAGGAGTGGGTGCAGCTGCGGCAATACGGATCACAGTTCAACACCGGCGTGCCGCCCCAGGTGCAGATGCAGTTCTTCACCGGCATCCACGCGCGGATTGACAGGCGCAGAATCTTCTCCGCCGCGCTCGCGGTCGCGGCCGCGCTCGACAATCTCCGGGCTTTCAGGGACGACATGGCCAAGGTCACGGGCAAGCCGCAGTTCCACGTGGTCATCGAAACGCCTCCGGGCCGGGTGGAATTCGGGGGTTGGGGGGACGACACGTACGCGGAGGAGGCGCTGTTCATCCTCGACTTCGGCGGCAACGATACCTACGGCAATTCCGCAGGGGGAACCCTGTACACGCCGGCGAAGACCTCGATTCTCGTCGACCTGGCAGGCGACGACGCCTACGAAAATCCCGAAGGCCTCGCCCAGGGGTCCGGAATGTACGGGGTGGGCATGCTGGTGGACTGCGCCGGGAGGGACAAGTACAAGGCCGGAAAAGTCTCGCAAGGATCCGGCCACGCCGGAGCGGGCGTTCTCTGGGACTGGTCGGGCGACGACACGTACACCGCCGCCATGATGAGCCAGGGGACCGGCTTCCAGGGCGCGGGGCTGCTGCGCGACGACGAGGGCGTGGACGAGTACTCGGTGGGGTTCTGCGGCCAGGGCTTCGGGACCACCCAGGGCATGGGAGTGCTCCAGGACCTTGCCGGCGACGACACGTACCGCGCAGGCGGCTACCAGAGCGACACCGCGCGGGACAAGACCCACTTCATCTCCATGGCCCAGGGCTTCGGCAACGGCCACCGCGCCGAGAGCCTCGATCTGTGCTCCTCGGGCGGAATCGGCCTTCTCGCGGACGCCTCGGGGTCCGACACGTACGTCTGCGACATTTTCGGCCAGGGCTGCGCCTACTGGTATTCCATCGGCGCGCTTCTCGACGGATCCGGAGACGACCTGTATCTGGTCTACAACTACGGCCAGGGAGCGGGAATCCACATGGCCGCCGGGCTGCTGATGGACTTCTCCGGGAACGACCGGTACGAGGGCGGATACCACGCGCTCGGCCACTCGCTCGACCGCAGCGTGGGGTGGTTCCTGGATTTCGAGGGCAGCGACCTGTACAAGAGCCTGTCCGACTCGGATTCCCAGGGCGCGGCCGTGAAGCCGCTGGCAGTGGCCTTCTTCGTCGACTTCTGCGGCGACGACGTCTACCGCAACGGCATACCAGGCTACGTCAGGGAACCGGACGAAGAGAGCAAAGGCCTGTGGCCCAAGGCGTTCTTCCTCGACCTGGGCGGGAAGGACCGCTACTTCCCCGCAAGGGGGGACGCGAAGGACGGCGGGACCTGGAAGAACAACAGGTACGGCTACGGGGTCGACAGGTAGCAACCAGCGGAGAATCAGGGGTAGCTGAAAGCCGCCGACGTCTTGTATCGGACGACGACCCCGTCCTCGAACTCGATTGTGAACTCCGTTTCCACGCTGTCGGTCCTTCCGGCCTTGCAGTCGAACCGGACCGTCGACCGCCAGGACGCGGATTCGGCAATCCTCCCCTTCGTCTCCGCCTTGGCCGTGCCGGTCCAGACGATGCGGGCTTTGTCGTCCGGGAACCTGAACGCCAGATTCGGATGCGCCGGGGCCTGAACCGGGACGGGTTCGGCCGGCGGGGAACCGCATGCGGACAGCAGGATTGCCGTCAGCCAGGCGGGGATTAAGTTACGAACCGGCATGTGCACCTCCTTGAGCGCCGAGGGTTTCCGAATGATACTCGAGCCCGTTTTCTTCCGGCATGAAAATCCGAAGTCATTGATGCGCGGCTATTTCGGCAACCGCATTCCCTCATGCCGCGCCGCGGCGCCGCATCAATGAAAACGAATCCGAACGCGGCACAAAGGACACGCGCCTCGGAAAGCGGGCGGAGATCGCGTCGTCGCTGCGCTCCTCGCGATGACCGGCTTGTG
>JBFZBV010000516.1:0-7368 GCA_041308285.1 Planctomycetota bacterium
TCCTCGACGCCAAAATCGACCTCCAGATTCTCGCCGCGTTCCTCACCATAATCGGATACTCCCTGAACGACACAATCGTCATTTTCGACAGGGTCCGCGAGAACTCCGGGGCCGCCACGGCCCAGAGCTTCTCGGACCTCGTCAACTCGTCCGTGAACCAGACCCTGAGCAGGACCATACTCACCGCGTTCACGAGCTTCATGGTCGTGGTGGTGCTGTTCATCCTCGGCGGGAGGATTATCCAGGGGTTCTCCTTCGCGCTGATAGTCGGCGTGGTCGCAGGCACGTATTCCACGGTTTTCATCGCCGCGCCGCTCGTCGTGTTCTGGGAGAAGATGGTCAGGACGGTGAAGCCGGGCAAGGCGTCGTAGGACCCGGCTTCCTGACGCCTGGGGCCGACAGCGCGGGAACTCCGACTCCAACCCAAATGAAGCCATGGACGCGAAAGCGCAGCTGGTCTTCGAGAGTTCAAAGGGACTCTGACCCGATTTCGCATGGCGGCCGGTGGGAGGGCGGCTCACCTTCCGAACGGGAGGCCGCTCTGTCCGCCGTAGGACTCGTAGAGCATGGCGGCGCCCACGACGGCCACGGGCGCCAGCAGGATGTTGAGGAACGGGACCACGAAGATCAGCGACGAGGCGGCCCCGAACCCCAGAATCGCCCATCTGCGGCTCCTCATGTACTGCCTGCGCTGCTTCATGGATATCACCCAGCTCTCGCTCTCGATGGACTTCTCGAGGAACGCGTAGGCCAGGAACATTGAGGTGAAGTACCCGCCCACGACCGCGTAGGCCACGCTCCCGATTCCGGGCACGAGGTTCAGGGGAAGGATGGCAATCTGGAGCAGCGTGAAGTAGACGAACTTCTTGAGCTCGTTCACGAGGGTTATGATTACGTCGATGTAGAATCCGCCCGCCGGATCGAGCTTCCTTCCAGTGAGGGACTCGCGCGTGTACCTCGCAAGCTTGCTGTTGAAGGGCCCCGCAATCACTCCGGAAAGGAAGATGAAGGCCAGGAACAGGGCGAACAGGATCACGATTCCAAGGAGGATGTTCATTCCGAACCAGACTATCTCCAGGATTGCCCCGTCCGGTCTGCTCCAAATGGCGGATCTCATGTGAGGGAAAAGGATTATCATCGCGCCGGTCAGCAGCCCGATGATTGCGACGTTAATCGCAAGCGGCAGTGCGGCATAGGGCCAGAGTTCGGCGTGCGAAACAAGGTATGCGAAGCCCCTCGGCAGGAAAAGGCCGCCCTGCACGGCATCCGAAATGTCTTTCGCCACTGAACCGGTACCGGCTGCCATCTCGGTCCTCCTCGGCGGGGCGGGCCCGGGCCGCACAGGCGTGCAGGCCGGCCCTGCAGGAGGGGTTATACCACGCGGCGGCGCGGAAAAAAGCAGGAAATCCGCCGGAGCTTGACTTGGCCCGTCAGGAGTATATGATTCAACCACGCGCTCAGGTCGGGCGCGAACTTGAAGGAAGCAAATGAGTTAAGCGCGTCGTTCCGACGCCGGAGCGGGGCTTTTAAAAGGGCTCACGATGAACATCCACGACACCATAAGGTCGGCTTGCGCCATGAAGAACTGGAAATTCGATGCCAAGGGCGCGGACGAGTTCCTGGTGCACGTTTCCACCGACGAAGGAAGGCAGCAGGACGTCTCCGTGTCCGCGTACGAGGAGGACGGCGAGAGGCTCGTCGTCTTCAAGTCGGACATAGGCCCTGCCCTCGGCCTCATGGACGACAAGCCCATGCTCACCCTCAAGATGAACTACGAGTTCAGGCACGGCGCGCTGGCCATTGACGAGCATGACAGGCTTGTCATGGTCGAAAAGATACCCCAGGACAAGCTCGACGCAGGAGTCACGGCATCCATCATCCGCTACCTCGCGAGGAGGGGCGACATGATTGAGAAATACGTTTTCGAGAACTCATAATCCTGACGAGCCGGAACCAAAGAGGTCGGGCTCGTCCGGGTCATAACACGCGCTGCGCGCGTGAAATCGGGATATCCTTGAAATTTCTACAAGAGTATTTTCGCTAAGTGACTATTCCGGGCCTCAGGAACGAGCCCGGCGCGCTCTTCCCCGCCGGCCGGCGGCCGGATCCGGCAGGGACCGTTGAGGAATCCAAGATGCCCGAAAACCCCCAGTTTCTCGAAGACATCCGCAGGTCCGCTCTCGAGGACTGGAAAAGCGTCAGCTGGGACGGGACCTTCGAGGAGTACATGGGGGGAATCGTGGCCTCGAATCCCGTTCCCCACATAAGGACCTCCTTCCAGTACATGAGGGACATGTTCGAATTCTTCGGGTGGGAACCGAGGGAGGACGCGGGGGACACGTTCAGGCACTACAAGCTCTTCGACGATCCAATACACGGCGGCAAGAAAGCCGTTTTCGGACTGGAGCGGACCCTCGAGAAGCTCGTCAACTACATCCGCGCGGCGTCGCTGGAGGAAGGGAAGGAGCGCATATTCGTGCTGAGCGGGCCGGTCGGGACCGCGAAGACCACCATCGTGGACCAGATTGCCCGCGGACTCGAGGAGTTCTCGCTGCACGACGAGGGGGCGGTGTACTCCATCGCGTGGCTCTTCCCGAGGCAGATAGACGACGAGGCGGGCGCCCTGGGGTTCGTCCGCACGGGGCCGGAAACGGACGACGTGTTCGCGCGCGTCCGGTGCCAGATGAGGGACAACCCGTTCTTCCTGGTCCCGCGCAAGCAGAGGGCCGCGTTCATCGACTCGCTCCTCTCGAAGGCCGGCTTCACGGGCAGGAAGCGCCCCGTGGTCCCCCGCAAGCTCGTCGAGGGCGAGCTCTGCTACAACTGCACGCAGATTTACAACTACCTCCTCCGGAGGTTCGGCGGCGACTGGACCAGGATAATAGGCAGGGCGAGGGTCGAGCGGATTGTCCTCTCCGAGCTTTCCGGGACGGGCGTCTCCAAGATCATGCCGGAAGGCAACGTCGAGACCTCGGCGTCGATTATCTCGTTCGACGACAACTACAAGGCGCTCTCTCTGCTCATGTCCGACATAAACCTCGTGAAGTTCAACGGGAAGTACGTGTCGGGCAACCGCGGCCTCATACAGTACAGCGACATATTCAAGAAGCCGGTTGTCTACCTCCAGCACCTTCTCAGCGCCTGCGAGGAGCACAGAATAGACTTCGGCGAGGTCGGCGCGGACATCGACGTCGTGATAATCGGGACCTCCAACCTCCCGGAATACGAGGCGTTCCGCAAGAATCCGCTGAGCCACGGCATAAGGAGCAGGATGAGGAGAATCGAGGTGCCGTTCCTCCTCAACTACCGCGACGAGATGAAAATCTACGACCAGGGCCTCGTCGAGGTAGCCAGGACCAGGCACGTGGCCCCGCACACGACCGAGCTCGCCGCGCTCTGGGCGGTCCTCACGAGGCTCATCAAGAGCGAGCTTCACAAGAACGAGCAGGAGCTCAAGGTGGACGAAAGGGACCTCGTCGAGAAGCTGAGCCACATCCAGAAGGCCGTGGTTTACGCGGGGGAAGTCCCGCGCGACTTCGACCGCGAGACGCGCAAGGCCCTCTCGAAGGACCTCGTGAAGAAGCTCAGGAACGAATTCACGTACGAGGGGATGGCCGGAATCTCGCCCAGGGTCATACAGAACCTGTTCGCCGACATCTGCGAGAGCAAGCGGTATCAGTGCCTCACGCCGTTCGACTTCTTCAACACGATGGCCGGGGCCCTCGAGAAGGGGGCCGAAATGTACGAGTTCCTCAACGCGGAGGCTTCCGAGGAGTCGGACGACGTGCTGAGGCACCTGGAGGCCGTCAACGCCCTGTACGACGCCGTAATCAAGGAGGAAATCGAGACCGCCGTGACCGACGTCAACGAGGAGGAAATCCTCCGCAAGATCCGCGACTACCTGAACAGCGTGAAGGCGTTCCTCCGCAAGGAGAAGCTGCCGTCGAGGGGCGGGAAGGGCGAGGAGCCGCCGAACGAGGACCTCATGAGGTACGTCGAGTCCATGCTGTCGGTCGAGGACGCGGACAGGGACGAGTTCAGGTTCAAGATTCTCTCCCGCGCCTCGGGCGCGGTCGCGGGCGGGAGGCAGCTCGACATCTCGGACACGTACTCCGACCTCATCCGCGCGGTGAGGACCGGGTTCTACGCGGAGAAGAAGTCGAAGGTCAACTGGGACGGCATCGTAGCGGCCCTCGAGAAGGCCGACACGGAGGAAGGCCTGGTGGGCGTCCCCGAATGGACGAGGCCGCTGATTGAGACTTTCACCGGCAACATGACGACCATGTTCGGCTACTGCCGCGCCTGCAGCCGCGACGTGGTGTCCTACGCCGTCAGGAAGAGGCTTCTCGGTTGAGGCTGGAGGTTGGTTTGGACGGCGGTTTCTTCTCGCCCCGCTATTCGCTGCCTTTCAACACGCGCAGGCTGCCGCACATCTTCTGCGACGTCGTCGTGCTGGGCGCAGGCGCAGCCGGCCTGAGGGCTGCCGCGGCCGCGCGAGACTTCGGCGAGGTCATGGTGCTCGCCAAGGACGCCGGCGTGGAATCCAACACCGCGAAGGCCCAGGGAGGCGTCGCGTCGGTTCTCGACGGGTCGGACAGCTTCGAGCGCCACGTCGAGGACACGCTTGCCGCCGGGGCTGGACTGTGCGACGAGGCCGTCGTGAGGTTCATCATCGGCGAGGGGCCCGCGGAAATCGCCCTCCTGGAGAGCTGGGGCCTCAGGTTCGACAGGGAGAACGGCAGGATTTCGCTGACCCGCGAGGGCGGGCACTCGCACAGGAGGGTCGCCCACGCGGGCGGCGACGCGACAGGCCGGAAAATCAGCGAGACCATGCTCGCGCACGTTTCCAGCCTGGCGGGAGTGACCATAATCGAGCGCTGGTTCGCCGTGGACGTGCTGACCGACCCCGGGGACGGATCGGTCGCCGGCGTCCTGGTCCTCAGGGATACGGGCGATCTCGCGGTCCTCAGGACGAAGGCGGTGGTGATTGCCTCCGGGGGGCTCGGGAGGATGTACAGGGAGACGACAAACCCCAACGTCGCGACCGGGGACGGCATCGCCATGGCCTACAGGGCCGGGGCGAGACTGCGCGACCTCGAGTTCATGCAGTTCCACCCCACGTCGCTCTACCTCCCGGGCGTGCCGAGGTTCCTCATATCCGAGGCGGTCAGGGGAGAGGGGGCGGTCCTAAGGGACGCATCGGGAACCGCCTTCATGGCCGAGTACGACAAGAGCGCCGACCTCGCGCCGAGGGACGTGGTCTCGAGGAGCATCCAGGCCCAGATGAAGAAGACCGAGTCCACCTGCGTGTTCCTCGACATGAGGGGCATCCAGGAGGTCGACCCGGTGGCGAGGTTCCCGGGCATCGCCGCCGAGCTCGGGAAATACAACCTGGACATCTCCAGGGACCTCATCCCGGTGAGGCCTTCGGCCCACTACCTCATCGGCGGCGTGGAGTGCGGCCGCGACGGCGCGACCTCGGTGCCGGGCCTGTACGCGTGCGGCGAGGCGGCGTCGACCGGCCTGCACGGAGCGAACAGGCTCGGGTCGAATTCCCTGCTCGAGGCGCTCGTGACGGGCAGGAGGGCGGGCGAGGCGGCGGGATTGAGGTTCGCGTCGGTCAGGAAGGCAGGGAACGGGTGCCACATCGAGTTCTCCACGGGGACCAGGGAGGACCCCGGCCTCAACGTGGAGGACGCGGAGAACTCGGTGAGGGCTCTCATGTGGCGCAACGTCGGGATCGAGCGGACCGCTTCGGGGCTCGTCGAGGCGGTCGAGAAGACCGCGTTCTGGTCCGGCTACGTCCTGCCCGTGCCCCTGCCCGAGCGGAGGGCGCTGGAACTGAAGAACATGCTGATATTGGCGAGGCTCACCGCGCGCAACGCGCTGTGGAGGGAGGAGACCCGCGGAGTGCACTACCGCCTCGACTTCCCCTCAAGAGACGACGCGAAGTTCAAGTGCAGCAACTACTGCGAACCGCTCTCAGGGGCGGCCTGGAACACTGTACGGGGAGGCGACCTTGCACGAGATTAGCGGCGCCGGCATCGGCGCGAGGCTCGAGAAGGCGGTGCTAGCGGGCATCATAAGGCCCTCGCGCGAAATCGAGGATTCCGAGAGCTTCCTCGAGCTCGCAAGGCTCGCGGAGACCGCCGGAGCCGCCGTCGTCGCGGACTTGAAGCAGAAGAGGAAGAAGCCGGACCCGAAGTTCTTCATCGGCAAAGGCAAGGTCGGGGAGCTCAAGGAAATAATCGCCCAGAAGGGCGCGACACTCGTCGTCCTGAACGACAACCTCAAGCCCAGCCAGGCCAAGGCCCTCGAGGACGAGCTCGAAACCAGGGTCATAGACAGGACCGAGCTGATCCTTGACATCTTCGCGACGGGCGCGAGGACCCAGCTCGCGAGGCTCCAGGTGGAGCTGGCCCAGCTCGAGTATTTCCTGCCGAGGCTCAAGCGCTTGTGGACGCACCTCTCGAGGATGGAGGGCGGCATCGGCATGAGGGGCCCGGGCGAGGCGCAGATAGAGGACGACAGGCGCGCGGCGAAGACCAGAATCGGAGACCTCAGGCGGAAGCTCGCCGAAATCGAGAGCCGCACCGAGCGGACGGTCGCGTCGAGGGAGGGCCAGTTCAAGATTTCCCTCGTGGGCTACACCAACTCGGGCAAGTCCACGCTGCTCAACAGGCTGACCGGATCGGACGTGCTCGTCGAGGACAAGCTCTTCTCCACCCTCGACACCCGGACCAGGGTATGGACCCTGTCCTCGGGCAGGACCGTCCTCCTGAGCGACACGGTCGGATTCATCCGCGACCTGCCGCACTCCCTGGTCGCGTCCTTCCACGCGACGCTGGAGGAGACCAGGCACGCAGACCTGCTCCTCCACGTCGTGGACCTGGACGCATCCGACGTGGAAGGCCAGATGACGGCCGTGGAGGGCGTGCTGCGCGACATCGGCGCGTCCGGCGTCGAGGCAATCGCCGTCTTCAACAAGGTCGATGTACTGCGCGAAGCCATTGATCTCGAGAGCCTGAAAAGGGCCTTCCCGAGCCATGTCGTCGTGTCCGCCCTCACGGGCCTCGGAATCGCGGATCTCGACGGCGCCGTGCAGGCCGTGATGGAGAGGAGCAGGAAGCCCGTGAAGTTCATGGTGCCCCACAGCAGGGCCGCCGTGGCCGCACAAATAATGAAGCTCGGCCGCGTCCTGTCGGTGGAGTACGACGAAAAGGGAGCCTGCATCGAGGCCATGATCGACCCGGCCGAGGAAGACAGAATCAGGAAGATCCTCGCCAGATGACGATTGCCGGCGGGCCGGCCGGCCCCGGCCGGGGCGGGCGCCGGACCGAGGGCCGGACGTTTTTGCTTGCCCGGTCC
>JBFZBV010000517.1:0-6594 GCA_041308285.1 Planctomycetota bacterium
CCTCGTGAGGCCGGACTCGGGGCAAATCCTCGTCCGGGGATCGGGAATCCGCAGGATGACCCCCCGCCTCGCGATGAGCCTCGGCATCGGGATGGTCCACCAGCACACCGCCCTCGTGGAGAGGGCCACCGCCGCGGAGAACGTCTTTCTCGGGCACGAGCCGCGCAGGCTCGGCCTCCTGCTCGACCGTCGGGCCGCCGCGTCCATGACGGCCGGCCTGGCCGCGTCGTACGGCCTGGAAGTCGACCCCGGAGCGGTCGTGGAGGACATGCCGGTCGGAGCCAGGCAGAGGGTTGAGATTCTCAAGGCGCTGGCCAGGGGCGCGGAAATCCTCGTGCTCGACGAGCCGACTGCCGTGCTGGCGCCCTCGGAGGTGCGGCCCCTGCTAGAGGCCCTGAAGCGGCTCGCGTCGGGCGGAAAGGCCGTAATCCTGATTTCCCACAAGCTGGACGAGGTGTCCGCGGTCGCGGACAGGATTACGGTGATGAGGGCCGGGAAGACCGTGGGCGGCTTCGAAGCCGGGGCCAATCCGCGCGAGATTGCGGCGCTGATGGTCGGCAGGGATCCCGGCGTGCCCCCGCGCAGGCGGCGCGGCCCGCCCGGAGGGGAAGTCCTGGCGGCGGTCGATTTGCGCGTCCGGTCCCGCGACGGCCGCGAAGCGCTTTGCGGCGTCTCCCTGGCGGTCCGCGCGGGCGAAATCCTGGGAATCGCAGGAGTGGACGGCAACGGGCAGAGGGAGCTCGAGGACGCGGTTTCAGGGGCGGCGAAGCCTTGCGGGGGCAGGATACTGTTCCAGCGCCGGGACGTGACCCGGGCGTCCAGGGCAGGGCGGATCAGGCTGGGGCTCGCGCACATCCCGCAGGACAGGCAGTCCGAGGGCCTCGCGCTCGACATGAGTTCGGAGGAGAACTTCCTTCTCGGGTCCCACGCCAATCCCGGGACTTCCACGTTCGGGATACTGCGCAGGAGCCTGGTGAGGCGGGCTTTTTCGGAGGCCGCGGCCGAGTTCGGCATCAGTCCGGCGGACCCCTCCGCGAGGGCCGGGAACCTGTCCGGGGGCAACCAGCAGAAGCTCGTGGCCGCCCGGGAGCTGGGCCGAAAGCCCGCCCTGCTGCTCGCATGCAATCCGACGCGGGGCCTTGATTTCGCCGCGACGCTGTCGATGCAGTCGCGCCTGGCCGGCGAAAGCGACCGCGGCGCGGCCGTGCTGCTGATATCCTCCGATCTCTCGGAAATCCTGGCCCTCTCGGACAGGGTGGCCGTCATCCGCAACGGCTCAATCGTGCGGACCTTCGAATCGCCCCTTCCGGACAGGGAGGAAATCGGGCAGTGGATGGTCGGAGCGTGAGGGATTGGAACGCGGAGCGATTCGTCCGGCCGGCCCGCAAACACGCCGGCCGGCGGACCGCGGTCAGCGCCGGTCCCCGTCCGGTATCGGGATGAAATCCTCCTCCCCTGCAGGCGGGGCAATCTCGATTTCCGCCCAGCCCGCCGCTGAGAGCCCCGGACACTCGGCGAACGCCTTCACGAGGTGCCTGCATTCGGCAGGGCTGCCCTGCGGGACGTCCAGGACGGCGCTGAAAGCCCCCCCCTCGAAATCCACATGAACCGAGGAAAGCACGGTGTCGTTGGCCTCGAGCCAGTTCTTCTTCATGGCTTCGGCCGCTCCGGCTCCGGAGGGCTTGCCGCCGGAGGGATTCACCGCTCCCCTCCAGGTCTCCAGCGTGAGCGTTGCCTTGCCCGAGACCCCGGACCCAATCCTGCATCTGACGGTCAGCTTCGACCCCGGGCCCGCCTTGGCGGGCGCCTCGACCTCGATTCGGGCTTCCGGCAGGGCCAGGGGCGTCGCGGGGTCGCCGAAAAGCGCGTACAGGTGGACGTGGTCCGCCCTGTTGGGCTCGAAATCATCGGGCTTCATGAACATGCCGGCGAATCCGTCGATCATCCTGTCGAGGTCGTCGGCCTTGTGCGCCGCGAGCGACTTCCTCACTGCGTCGACGGCGTCCCCTATCGCGCGATGCTTCCCCCCGAAGAGATTCGATATCAGTTCCTTGGCCACGAGGCCGTTCGCATACGGGTGGCTAATCCTCGTCGATGAGAAGACCGCCACGGGTCCCCCGGGCCTTTTCACCAGCTCCTCCGATATGCAGTCGGCCGCGGGGTGGTCGAAATGCCCCGTCGAGCATGCGATGATGACCATGACCGGCGGGCCCTTCCCAATCGCGACGGAGCGCGCCGCCTCGGAGTCGAATATCGTGTACAGCTTGCCCTGCCATCTCAGGGTGTCGAACGCCCTCGGGCTCCCGTGGCCCACGTAGGCGGCTACGAGGGACCCTTCGTTCAGGAGCTCGACCACCTTCGCGGAGAAGTCCGGCGGAGGCCAGCAGTACGGCGAGGCGGGATTGGCGTAGGTCAGGCGCACGTCGAAGGCCGGGTCGAGGAGGTCGGACAGGAGCTTGCGGAACATGGCTTCAATCATCGAGTCCGCGGCCTGGCCGAACCCCCCGGTACCGGCTATGAGGTCGATTCTCTTGCGCCAGGATCCGAAATCGGCGGATTTCTCGTAGTCTACGATTTTCTTCGCCATCGCCGCGGCCTCCTCCCCGGTGTCCGCCGGCAGGCGCCCCACGGCCACGTCCGGGACCTCGTCGTCGTCCATCATCCCGAAGAAGGCGTCCGACGCTATGATGTCCGGGCAGGGAATCGCCGTGCTCTTGAACTTCGGTTCCAGCAGCGCCGGCGGCAGGTACGGGCCGGCGGGGACCTCGTCCCCGACGGGCCCGGCGTCGGCCGCGAGCAGGAGATAGGCCAGCGCGCCGCCGGACTCCTTCCAGGCCTTCCGGACGAACCCCCTGATTGCCTCGGGGGACGCCTCGCCGCCCGGGCAGGCCTCCTCGATGGGCACGAACCTCGCATCCAGCCCCTGGGATTTCCTGTGCGACACCAGTGGTTCGAGGGCCCGTGCGAACTTCCCTGGTCCGAGGGCAATCCATCCCCTGGGCCCCTTCGATTCCCCGGCGTACGCCGCCAGGGCGGAGCAGAAAGCTGCCGCAGCCGCCGCAGGCAATATCATGCACCCTCTCATCGCGCACCTCACTTGCCGATTTCGACCAGCGACACCTGGTCCTCCAGCACCTCCACGTCCGCCTCGAACCGGGCGGCCGGGGCCGAGACGGCGTACTTGCCCGCCCTGACGACCCGCATGAACGGAGCGAAGGCCTTCAGGACAGGCGCGTCGAACTTCGGGAACAACTCCACCTCGACCTTGGGGCCTTCGACCCTAATCCTGCCGTACCCTTTCATCGGCAGCACGGTCTCGGCGCCGTCCGCCACCTGCGCGGGCCCCAGCACTATCCCGTCGACCTCCGGCGAGGCGAGCCTGGCGACGTACTTCCCCGTCCTCAGCACCATGCTCCGGTTGCACCACCACTGCTTCACAATCCTCAGCGTGCCCGCCTCGAGGATGTCGACCTGGAAGTTGTCGGGGGCCTTGACGATTAGATACCCGAGATTCTCAATCTTGTACACCGACTCGGCCTTTTCGCGGACCTCGTAGGGACCGCACATTGCCCGGTCCAGCCCTCTGGGGCTGACGCAGACCATGTAGGACCCGATCGGGAGGAGGAACCTGTCGTTGCAGTACCCGCGGAGCAGGACCCTGCCGGTCCCGGGATCGGAAATCGAGAAGGGGAAGTTCTCTATGGAATCTATGCGGAGGTAGCCGAACCCGGTGAGGAAGCGAATCTCCGACTGGCCCTCGGCCACCGTGATGCGGTCGATCTCCACGAGCATGAGCCAGTTGACGTCGACCTTCACCGCCCAGTCCCCCGCAGGGAGCACGATGTCGTCGTTGCACAGGCTTTCGAGGAACATCTGGCCTCCCTCCGCAGGGTAAACCTTGATCTTGAAGTTCTCCATGGCTTCAACGCGCAGGACCCCGTAGCCTCCGAAATCGAAGGCCGACTCGACGCCGTCGGCCACTGAAATCCGGCCCCCCGGGACCGGCTTGCCCGGGACCGGCTCGACCGTCGTCTCGTAGACGCCGGCCGGGAGCGCGATGGGGCGGTTGCATTTGCCGGCCATGACCTCCTTGCCGGCCGCGTCCGTGAAGAGCACCGGGAAGTCGTCGATTGCCGCGACTACCGCCGTTCCGAGGCCCTTCAGCATTGCGCGTGCCGCGCCCCCCGCCGGCACGTCCACGGCCGGCAGCACCCGCTCTTCCAGGCCGGGCGGGCGTACCGAAATCCTCACCCTGCCCGACCGGACAAGCATGCGCGAATTGCACCAGTGTTCCGCCATCCTGGCCCCCGTGGCGTCGTCGAAAACCGTGACGGGGAAATTCCCGATGGCTGAGACGAGCAGGTAGCCCAGCCCTCCCAGCCGAAGTTCCGTGCGCGTGTTCCCGGTCACAGCCACGGTCCCGAGGTCCGATTCGCCGAGCTGGCCCGCGTCCACGAGCACCCTGTACCGCCCGGGAGGGACGTAGAACGGGCTGTTGCACCAGTGCGAAGACGCCTCGAGTCCGCGGGCCTCGTCGACGACCCACACATTGAAGTTCTCCATGGCCTTCACTTCGAGGGACCCGAGGTCGGAGACGGCGACTTCGGACCTCCTGCCCGAGTGGACCTGGACGTAGTCGGCCACGAACGACCCGGCCTTCCCCATGTCCACGACGATCCTGTACACCCCTTCCTGGAGGAGGAGGTCCGCGTTGCACCTGTGCCTCTTCACGAGCCTGCCAATGAAGGCGTCGAAGACCGTGACGTTGAAGCTGGCCGGGGCCGAGACGAGGAGGGACCCGATTTCCTTCTGCACGAGCCTCGTTTCCTCGCCCGAGGCTACGCGCACGTAGGGGAACTCCACGGCGTTCCCCGACGGAGGCCGCACCGTCATGCTGTACTGCCCCTCGGGGAGGTCGAACGACGAGTTGCACGCCGCGGATTCGACTTTCCGTCCGGACTTGAACTCCCTGACTTCCACCGGGAAGTCGCCCGCGGCCTGGATGTACACGGATCCCCGCATCGTCAGGTCCACCCTCGCGTCCCGGCCCGGGCGCAGCACCACGCCCGCCTCCCTGCCCGCCGACGTCACGGTGTAGAACCCCGGGGGAAGCTCAACCCTCTCGTTGACCGGGAAGGGGAGGACCGCCTCCTCGATTAGGTGCGAGACAACCGAGGCGCCCTGCTCTTCGTCGACAGCGACGTGCAGGAAGCAGCGCTGATTTCCGCCGAAGACGTCTCTCGTCAGCTCAACCCAGTTGTCCGCCGGCTCGAAGTCCGGCCCCTTGACCCCGGCCCAGACGACCAGCTTCGCGGCCCCGGCGAAGCCCGAGAGCGGAATCTCCGTCTCGGACCTGCCGAACGGCGGGATTGGGGCGCCCAGGACCGTTTCGGACATCACACGCCCGTCGAGCCGGTCCTCGAACACGACCACCTTGACGCCGCGCGCCTCGACCGGCGTCATGTTGAAGACCGTCGCGGACAGGAGCGCGGGCCCCCCCTGTTCCGCGAGAGACTTGAATCTCACGCTGTTGTCGAACAGGGCCAGGTCCGGGATTTGACCTGTGATGCAGATTCTGGGGGACCTTGCGGCGGCCTCGGCGCGGGGCTGGGAGATTTCGGCGACGGCCTCTTCGGCTCCGCGGCCGAGCAGGGCAATCTCAATCCCGGTCACCTCGAAATACGGCCCGCCGGCAGCGGGCTCAATCTCGAGCGTGTTCCCGGCGCCGGGGGCGAACCTGAAGAGGTGCGGGAGGAGGACCACGGCATTCCGGCCCTCCCTGAGATTACCCGTTTCAATCGGCCAGCCGTTCAGGACGATTCGGGCGGAAATCTTCCCGGAATCGCCCGGAATGAAGCCCGCCGCGACCCTGAAGGACATGACCGCGCCGGCTAATGCCGGGGGGAAAACAGGCAGCCTGAGGGGCGAGGCGAATCTGTCGCCCGACGTGGAAACATCCCTGTAGAACACCTCGTGCCCAAGGGCAGTGTTCCTGGTGAAGGTGTAAACCATCGCGTCCTGCCGCGCGGAAAGGGCCGGAGACCTCTCGTTCGAGCTTTCCGGCACGCCGACAGGCTTGTCGAATTCCAGGGAACCGCTCCGGGCGGAACCTCTCATGTACGCCACGCCGGACCAGGCCGGGCGCTCGATTCTCCACACCGCGTGAATGCCGCCCGAGGGGTCCACCGCGACGTCGGCGTCGAAGGCCCGGCCCTCCTGGACGTAGGAGGACGACCACGACGGGCCGCCGCCCAGGATTTCCACCCTCACCGCGGTGTCCATCCCCTCCCTCTCCAGCCGCAGCAGAAGGACCCGGCCGTCCGGGAACGCGGCGGGGACGACTTCGCGGCAGGAAGCGAACCTGGAAGGATCCAGATGAATCAGGCCCGGCCCCGCGAAGAACATCACCGACACGTGGACGCGGCCGCCCGCGGTCGGCGTGCAGAACACGGCCCTGTCGGACCCGATGGCGACCCTGAGGCGGTCCCCCGTCCCCCTGGCCACCACGGACTCGGCCGACCACGTCAGTCCCCGGTCGAAGCTCAGCCTTGCGCAGGTCCGCCGGGGCCCTTCCCTGCTGTATGTGAGGACGAC
>JBFZBV010000518.1:0-3475 GCA_041308285.1 Planctomycetota bacterium
AGGGCTCGAGCAACGAATCAAGGCCCTGAACGCGTCGATTTACGACTCGGGGCTTCCGGAGGGGAGTTTCGACGTAATCTGGGAAGAGGGGGTTCTCCACCTGCTCGATTCCTCCTCGAGCCTGCCCGAGTGCCGCCGCCTTCTTCGCCCCGGGGGGTTCCTTGTCATGCACGAGACGCTCGCATGGTTCGACGGGGCAGAGGATCGACTGGAATCCCTCGGTTTCAGTCTCTTCGCCAGGCACATGCTGCCTGAACGCTGCTGGTGGACGGATTACTATGCCGTTCTCGAGGCGAGAATCCGGTCGCTCGGGCCGGGCCGGCGCGATTCAGCCGACCTTGCGGCGCTTGCGCAATACCAGCGCGAGATATCGATGGTGAAAGCGAATCCCGGCAAGTTCGACTGCGGGTTCTTCATTGCAGCTGTTCGTCGGGCTGGAGTTGGAATGTCTTTGTAGCAGATCTGTGCACGGCAAGCCAACCGTCGTCGTAAGTCTATACGCCCAGTAGGATTTGAACCTACGGCCTTCGGTTTAGGAAACCGACGCTCTGTCCAGCTGAGCTATGGGCGCAGCAGACATCTTGATAACCGATTTCATGAGCCAGATCAAGGGAAAAGCCGGAGCCCGAGCAGGACCGGCTGCGCCGGGGAGAGAATCATGAGCATCGGGATATCTTTGGAATTACTGCAAGGATGTTTTCGCAGATGACAAAGGTCCACATCCAGAACCCCTGGGAAGACAGCGCCATGGTCCTGCTCAGGGCTCGCTGCGAAGGGAAGGTCCTGCTCACGTTCGGGCCCGGCCTGCCTGATCCGGCGGAGTTCGAAGTGCTCGTCGCAGGCAGGCCGAGGGCCGAGGAACTCAAAGCGAGTCCGAGGCTCCGGGCCGTGGTGGTTCCGTGGTCGGGCGTGCCTTCGGGCATGTTCGAGGCGCTGGCCGGATTCCCGGGAGTCACGGTGCACAACATCCACCACAACGCCCAGCCGGTCGCGGAAACGGCGATCGCGCTCCTGCTCGCGGCAGCGAAGAAGGTCGTGCCTTTCGACCGGGCCCTGCGATCGGGCGACTGGAGCGCGCGCTACGGCGACAACCCGTCCGTTATGCTTGCGGGCAAGACCGCGCTCGTTCTGGGCTTCGGGTCGGTCGGCAGCAGGGTCGCGGATATGTGCCGCGGACTCGGCATGAAGGTCATGGCGGTCCGCAGGAACCGCGATCGGCACCGGCCGGACTTCGTCGAGATGCACTGCTTGGATTCATTGCACGCCTTGCTGCCCAGGACCGACGCGCTCATGGTCTGCCTGCCGCGCACTGCCGCCACTGAGGGGATAATCGGGGATAAGGAGATATCGCTCCTGCCCCGGAGCGCGATAGTGGTCAACGTGGGCCGCGGATCCGTCGTGCAGGAGGAGCCCCTGTTCAACGCGCTCAAGGAGGGCAGGCTTTTCGGGGCCGGGCTTGACGTGTGGTACGCCTATCCCAAATCAGCGGACGAGGCGAAGGACACCCGGCCTTCGGCTTTCCCGTTCCACGAGTTGGACAACGTCGTCATGAGCCCGCACAGGGCCGGCCACGTGGAGGAGGACCCCATGCTCAGGGCGGAGCACCTCGCGGACCTGCTTTGCGCGGCCGCGGAAACGGGCGAAATCCCGAACAGGGTGGAACCCGAGGATGGGTATTGAACCTCTCAATCCACTTTAATCGTATAGGTTCTCGTGGCTGTCTCCCCGGCAGAGTCAGTGACGCGAATCGTGAAGGTGTAGACTCCCCCGGCGGTCGGAGTGCCGGAGATTGTCGTGTCGTAGGGCCCGGGCAGTGCATCGGCCCGGTATATCGGCTGGGGGCTGTTCTCCGTGAGCGTGTAGAGCGACGTCCCGTTTCCGCCGTACGCAATCGCCTCGAACTGGTTGCCGCCGACGGAAGCGAATGTCGAGCAGGTCTGGTCGAAGATCGAGTCGAAGGTCCCGCCTGCAGGCCGCGCGAACTCCCAGGTGTCGCCGGACCCGTACCCCCTGAACACGACCCTGCGGCAGTCGCGCGACGCGTCCGCGCCGGTGATTGTGTTGTTGCCCGACGGCTGCAGCCCGCTTTTCACCAGCACGAGCGTTGCAGGACTGGACGAGGTCCATGACGCGTCCATGGGGCCCGGGAACCTGTATACGTGGCCCCCTGCGTTCTTGTCCATGAGGTAGAGGACGCCCGTTTCCCAGTTCATGAAAATGGCCTCGCAGTCGCGCGACCCGTTCGGGTACGTGAACCAGAACTCCTCGTGCGGTACCGTGATGGTCGATTCCCTGATCGCAGGCGGGACAGGCTCCTTCACGCGGATGATTCTGAGGTCCGTGCGCACGAGGTTGTTGTCGCCAACGTCGCCGATGTACAAGTAGTCGGAGTCCGGGTCCGGCCCGGGGCCCATGCAGATGTCCTCGATGTCGCGGTTGTAGGACGCGAAGGCGTACTTCTGCAGCACGTGGCCGAGCTCGTCGATTGCGTAGAAATACGGGTTCGCAGGGTTGCCCGGCGTTCCCCACCACCACGAGTCGTCGTGCACCCACAGGACTCCAGCGTGAGCCTTGCTGGCCGCCACGCCGGACACCTCGTTCAGCTCGTTGGCGTTCTCCAGGGTCCACGTCCTGTCGATGTTGCCTGTGAGCGAGAACGATCCCCAGGAAAGGGTCTCGTTGTTCCCGTCGAGCGTGAGGCCGGGCGGGAGAACGCCGTCCGCCAGGCTCCATGTGTACCCCGTCCCGGTCCCGCCCGTGGCTTCGAGGTCCTGGCCGTATGCCACTCCCTCGGATCCGTCCGTGCAGGAGGGGGTGACGATGAACAGGGTCCCTGCAGGGTGGATTCGCAAATCGAATTCCCTTGTCGCGGCCTGGCCGGCGGAGTCGCTGACTTCGACCGTGAAATGGAAAAGGCCGTCTTCGGCAGGAGTACCGGAAAGGGTCGTCTCGGGCGTGCCGGACGGGGCGAGCGAAAGCCCCGTCGGGAGGAATCCGCTGGTCACGTTCCATGCGAACCCTTCTTCCGATCCCCCTTCGGCCGGAATCTGCGCGGAGTACGCGAGCCCCTCCAGGCCGTCCTGGAGGGTGATTGCGGGGATTACCGGCGCTTGGGGCGGCGGCGGCGGGGGTGCCTCGTCGTCTTCCTGCGAGCAGCCCAGGACGAAGACGACCGGTAATAGGAAAACGGCAATCAGCAATGTGCGCGCCATGAGGCCTCCGATACACGCGAATCCTGCGCTTCTCCGCTGACGATGACGCAATGCCAAGTCGCTTCTGATGTTGAATGCGTCCCGCCCGCTCCGGGCGCTGCTGCAGTTTTTATATTAGTGGTTACCACGGCAGCTTGCACGTCAAAATACACGAAGCGGCGATTCCCAATTAACTCAAACCCCAACCTCGACTCCAATGCGATGCAGCCGTCCCCGGAGCGAAGCCCGCCCCGCCTTCGCCTGGCGGCCGGTCCGAGGGCTTC
>JBFZBV010000519.1:0-16611 GCA_041308285.1 Planctomycetota bacterium
CGCCCGCCGCCCGAAGAATCCGGACTCTTCACCCATAACCCGGACGAGCCGGAACCAAATAAGCAGGGCTCGCCCGGGTTATACACGCGCCGCGCCCTCGTTCCTCGGGCACGGCCCGTGCTCAGCCCAGGAATGCGTTGTCAATCAGCCGGGTGCCCCCGACGTACACCGCGAGCAGCGCCAGGGAACCGGGGACGGCGGACGAGACCGGCTTGAACGTCGACGGATCCACTATTTCGACGTAGTCAATCCGGGCGAGCCCTCCGCCCTTGTCCTCGACAATCCTCCGCATCGCGGCCTTGAGGGCCTCCGCGTCCCTCATGCCCTTGGATGCGGATTCCGCGGCTTTCGCGAGGGCGCTGCTCAGGCCCAGCGCAGCTTCCCTTTCCCGGGCGCCGAGGTAGGCGTTCCTCGAACTCATCGCAAGCCCGCTCTCCTCCCTGACCGTGGGGCACACGACGATTTCGATGCCCATGTCCAATTCCCCTGCCATCTTCCTGATGACCGCGACCTGCTGCGCGTCCTTCTGGCCGAAGTACGCCCTGTCCGGCCTGACGATGCCGAAGAGCTTCGCTACAATCGTGGCCACGCCCCGGAAATGCCCCGGCCTCGAGGCGCCGCACAGGCCTTCGGTGATCCCCCCCACCTGCACCCACGTGTCGAATCCCTCCGGATACATCTCGCGCGTTTCAGGGGCGAAGACCGCCGCAGCACCGGCCGATTCGCAGAGAGCGAGGTCCCGCTCCAGAGGCCGCGGGTATCTGGCGAAATCCTCCTTCGGGCCGAACTGGGAGGGGTTGACGAAGATGCTCACGACGGCGCGGTCCCCGGCGCGGACCGACGCCTCTATGAGGCTCGCGTGCCCGAAGTGCAGCGCCCCCATGGTCGGAACGAATCCCACGGGCGAACGGCCCGTGCCGAGACGGCGGCGGTATCCCCTCATCTCGGCTATTGTCCTAATCAGCCTGGTCCCTGCCATCTCCGACCTCCGCATCCGCCTCTTTCCTCGTCCAGGCCGTCCCCGGCGCGGCCGAACGCAGGTCCTCCAGAAGCCGGCGCACGGTCCTGCCGAGCGACGGATGCACGAAGTCCGGGGCAATCTCCGCGAGCGGCACGAGCACGAACAGCCTTTCGTGCAGCCTCGGGTGCGGCAGGACGAGATTAGGCGTCGATAGGACGGCCGACCCGTGGAAGAGAAGGTCGAGGTCGATTGTCCTAGGGCCCCACCTGACGCTCCTGACCCTGCCGAGTTCCGCCTCGATTCCGAGCAGGCGGTCAAGGAAGCCGCCGGGCGGCAGCGAAGTGCGGACGGCGGCGGCGCAATTCAGGAAATCGGGCTGTCCGGCAAGGCCTTCCGGCGCGGTCTCGAGGATGCCGGAGACGCGGTCGACGTTGCAGCCCGGAATCTCCCCGATGCGGGAAAGGGCTTTCTCGATGGAGTTCCGGCGGTCGCCGAGATTGGATCCGAGGCCCACGAAAGCAAGCACGGGAATGGGTCATCTCCTTCCGGGATTTCCGCGGGGCGGCTACTCGGCCCTCCTCCCGGCCGGATCCACGGCGGCAACCTCCTTGGCCGGGCTCCTGCGGGCAATCGCCTTCAGGGGAGGCGAGAAGGCGTATATGAGGAACAGCATCGCTATCGGAAGGGAATAGTAGGGGAATATGAACAGGGCGCCGAGAAGGAACAGGACCTGGACGAAGAAGCCCAGGGTCCTCTTCCCGGCGGTGAAGTTGTTCAGGACGTGGTAGTACTTTATCTTGCTCACCATGAGCATGCCCAGGATGAGCGCAAGGACGGGAATCAGGAGGAAGAAGATGTAGACCACCTCGAGGTAGCGGTAGTCCGATCCCGTGAATATGTCGACGCTGAGTATGGAGAGCGAGGCGATGACGCCCGCCGCGGCCGGCGAGGGCAGGCCGTTGAACACCAGGTGCGGGCTGTCCGTGAGCTTGGTTTCGGCGTTGAACCGGGCCAGCCTGAGCAGCGCGCAGGAGAGGTAAAGGACCGCCAGGACCCACGCGACCTTCTGCGGGATGTGGATTACGTCCGACGGGAGGAGGTATATCGTCTTCCAGACGAGGAGGGCCGGGGCGACGCCGAATGTGACGGCGTCGCAGAGGGAATCGAGGTGCGCTCCGAGGTCCGAGACCTGCTTCGTCATCCTCGCGACCTTGCCGTCCAGGGCGTCGAAGACCATGGCGAGGAGGATGAGCCACCCGGCGGCGGACAGCTTCCCGTCCTCGAAGGCCATCCTCAGGTTCTGGGTCTTGTCCCAGCCCGCCGCGGCGCCCGAGATGAAGACGATCGCGCCGAACCCGCAGATGGCGTTGCCCATCGTGAGCAGGTTCGGGAGGATGGCGACTGCCGTGCGCCGTTCGAAATCGAGCTTTTTACGAGCCATATCTCAGGACGTCTTCCTGCGCATGAGGACCGTGACGCCCGCTTTCACGCGCCCCTTGAGGTCCACCGCCACGCCGAACCCCTCGCCCGCCGGGACGAAGACCTCCGTCCGTGATCCGAATTTTATCATCCCGAATTTCTGCCCGTTCTGGACCGGGTCGTCGATTTTGAGCTCGCAAACGATGCGCTTGGCGATGGCTCCGGCGATCTGCTTGACCACCACCTTCTTCGGGGAGCATCCGGTTCCTTCGATGCCCACCATGTTCGACTCGTTGTGGATCGATGATTTGGGCGAGAGGGCGTTCATGAACCGCCCTTCCTTGTACTTGAGGAACCTGACCACGCCGCTGCATGGGGCGCGGTTTATATGCACGTTGAAAATCGACAGGAAAATCCCGATTTTCAGCGCCTTCCCGCCGATGAACTCGGGCTCGTCGACTTCCTCAATCGAGACGATCTTCCCGTCTGCGGGCGCAAGCACGACGTTCTCCTCGCTCGGTATGCTCCGCTCGGGGTCGCGGAAGAAGTACAGCGCGAACGCGGCAATCAGGGTGAAGAAAGCCGCCGACACAATCCCGGCCAGGGGAGACAGGTGCTGGAATATGATTGCGGACCCCGCGAGCCCCATGATGCCGCCCCCGAGCATTACCCGGATCTCCCGGAAAGCGTACCTTGTGACCGGTATCTTCATGCCTTCGTCCGCCTTGGCTGCAACCGGGAAAGAGTACCCGCACCGGATGTGGGCCGTGTCTCTGGAATCTATCGGGAACCGGGAGCAGTTCTTTATCCTCTTGCCGTATATCCTACACTGGCTGCCGTGCTTGAGGAAGGGGCAGTTCCAGAGGAGCCGGCAGCAGCGTCCGCAGCGGGTGCACGCCCCGGTTCTCTGCTTGATTGAGGAGGCGACGTAGTCGGGGTAGAACGTGCAGAGCAGAAGCCTCCGCACCTTGCCCCAGCCTTCCCACGCCTTCTGGCGAGCGAGGTTTAGTCTGCCTTGGATTTCCACCTTGTCCTCCCTGGACAAAATGCTGATTTAGGTCGATTTCCGGCGAGAAATCAAGAAAAAAAGGTCCATTCGACCCCGGCGGGGGCCGATAAATGAATGCGGGGACCGCGCGTCCGCTCCCCGGGCGTGCCGGGAGGAAATTGATGCGCGGGCCCGGCAGGCATATAATTGCCGCGATGTCCTCTTTTTCGTCTGCTGGTTTGTGGAGGCGGATATGTACAGCGAAATAGACGGGATCGTGGCTCGCGAAATACTGGATTCGCGCGGAAACCCGACGGTCGAAGTCGAGGTGATTCTCGAAGACGGGTCCCACGGCAGGGCCGCGGTTCCCTCCGGAGCGTCCACCGGGGTCCACGAGGCCCTGGAACTCAGGGACGGCGGAAGCCGCTACAAGGGGAAAGGGGTCCTCAAGGCGGTCGACAACGTGAACTCCAAGATCTGCACCGCCCTGATTGGGTCGAACGCGCTCGACCAGAGGTCGGTCGACGCCCTCATGCTCGAGCTCGACGGATCCGAGAACAAGGCGAATCTCGGAGCCAACGCGATACTGGGCGTGTCCATGGCGGTGGCGAGGGCGGCGGCCGATTTCGTCGGGCTGCCCCTCTACAGGTACATAGGCGGTTCCAGGGCGAACGTCCTGCCGGTGCCGATGATGAACGTCATAAACGGCGGGCAGCACGCGTCCAACAGCGTGGACATCCAGGAGTTCATGATAGTCCCGGCCGGGGCTCCCTCCTTCGCCGAGGGGCTGCGCATGGCTTCGGAGGTTTTCCACACGCTCAAGTCCGAGCTCAAGTCCAAGGGCCTGTCGACGGGAGTCGGGGACGAGGGCGGTTTCGCTCCTGACCTCAAGTCCAACGAGGACGCCCTCAAGTTCATCGTCGCCGCCGTCGAGAAGGCGGGCTACAAGCCCGGCAAGGACATCATGCTCGCGCTGGATCCGGCCGCCTCGGAGTTCTTCGAGGACGGAAAGTACACGCTCAAGAGGGAGGGGCTTGATCCGATGAGCTCGCAGGAGATGGTCGGATACTGGGAGAACCTCGTGAAGAAGTACCCGATTTACTCTATAGAGGACGGGCTGGCCCAGGACGACTGGGACGGCTTCAAGCTCATGACCTCGAAGCTCGGCAAGAAGATACAAATCGTCGGGGACGACCTCTACGTGACCAACGTGAAGAGGCTCAGGGAGGGCATAGCCGCCTCGGCGAGCAATTCCATACTCATCAAGCTCAACCAGATTGGGTCGGTCTCCGAGACCCTGGACGCGATTGACGAGGCCTCGAGGGCGGGGTTCACGTCTGTGGTCTCGCACCGCTCGGGCGAGACGGAGGATACTTTCATCGCCGACCTCGCCGTGGCGACCTGCGCGGGGCAGATTAAGTCCGGGTCGCTGTGCAGGTCCGAGAGGATTGCGAAGTACAACCAGCTCCTGAGAATCGAGGAAGAGCTCGGGGGCGACGCCAAGTACGCCGGGGGCGTGATTAAATATTTCCGGAGATGACGATGCCGCAGAGCCGGGATAGCGGAAGCGGCCTCTTCCGCTGCTTCGAGGGCATATGCGACCTCGCGGCGAAGGGGCTGACTTTCTGGAGCCTGTTCCTTTTCGGCCTGTTCCTGCTTTTCGTGGCCATGTGGATTCCGGCCGAAAAGCAGTTCCACGAGATTTTCGCCAGGGAGAAGTGCCTCAGGCGCGAGATAAGGAAGCTCAAGGCCGCCAACGTCGAGGCCAAGGCCTGCCTCGAGGCCGTCAGGACCGACAGGTACTACCTCGAGAAGGTCCTCAGGGAGCAGCAGGGGCTCTCGGCGCAGGGCGAGCTGGTGGTCAGGAACAGGCTCGACGTCATACCCGGCGAGTGACGCGGCGGGGGATTTTCCGGAAGGCGCATGGGACCGAACGAGTATCCCAGGTGGAGATGGCACGCGCAGTGCGTCCGCTATTCCCTCGCCTACGTCTCGGCTGCGTTCCTGGTGTCCGTCCCGCTCCGGCTGATATTGAAGGAATCCGAGGGGTTCATAACCTTCTCCCTCGTCTACGGCGTGGTCGCCGGCATCGCGGCGCTCCTGTTCACGCCCATCGGCCAGATTGACTGGAAGCACATGACCGTCCCCAGATTCAAGGTGTTCGAGCTGGAGGTGGCGCGCAACGCGACCCTGGTTTCCGGCGTACTCCTCGCCGGACGCCTAATCAGCAGCCGCTATTTCCCCCCCCTCGAGCTGGGGTCGGTCGTCTTCATGCTCATGGCCTTCTCCTATCTCAAGGCAAAGGCCCACAGGATAATCTTCAAGGAGTTCTACTCGGCCGAGGCGAAGCCCCCCCAGCCCGGTTCCGGCTGCGCGCCGGGCTAGGGCCGACGCGGCCGGACTCCCGGCGCCGGAGCTTCCCGGCCCGGTCAACGCCGCCCCCCGGGCTCGAACCGGATCCTGTCGCCCCTGGACACGCCGAGGCGCCTGCACAGCCCGGCCCCGGTCTCGAGCACCTTGTCCGCCGGCCTGCGCGGGAAGTATTTCCTGAGGCGCGACTCCTGCTTCCCCGGCTCGGGCTGGACCGACTCGTGGAAGTCGATTACCTCGTCGCCGTCAATCCAGATTATGTCTATGGGGAAGCGCATGCCCTTCATCCAGAAGAACATCATCCGGCGCTCGGGGTAGAGGAAGAGCATGCCGCGGCCTTCGGGGATCGAATCGCGGCCGCCAAGGCCCTTTCTGCGTGACTCGTCCGAGTCCGCAATCTCCACTTCGAGACCGGCGCCACGGAGGACGACCAGCGGCGGGCCTGCGGCCGCTTCCGGAGCCGGGCCGGCGGGCGGCGGGGCGGGGTCCGGGGCCGCGCGTTCGACCTGGCACGCAGCGCACCAGAGGAGGGCGGACGCCAGGGCCGCCCTGCGCCAGGGGATGCGGGCTTCTCGGCTCATGCCGGCGATTCTACCACCGGAGCCGCATGCGCGCACCATGGACTGTGCCTTGCGCAGGCTGTAGAATCATTCCCGGCGCTGGAGGTGGAAATGGACGCGAAGTGGCGGGCATCGCTGCATCTTGCCGCGGCTGCGGCTTTCGCCGCCGCGGTGCACCTTGTGCCCCTGGCCCCGGCGTGCTGCGGAGAGAGCGGGGACGCCGGTCCCGCTCCGAGAAAGCCCGACCCGCCGCTGGGCGCCAAATCCGCGCAGTTCGCAAAGGCCGTAGGGATGTACCTCTACCACAGGTCCGCGCCCGGATCCGGGGAAAAGGCGGCTGCCGCGCTCGAGGAGCTCAGGAAGTTCGAGTCCATGAACTGGAAGGGGATTTCGGAAATCCTCAACAGGGCTTTCCTCGGGTTCCGCAAAGGGCCGGGCAAATACAGGAACAAATTGGAGGAGAAGGTCGACGGGCTGACCGTGGAGTACCTTCTCGACATGCCCAAGGGATACAACCCCAAGAAGGCGTGGCCGCTGGCGATTGCGCTCCACGGCGGCGGCGCGGGGGCGGGCGACGCTGGCGAGGCGATGTCCACCTTCGGGGTCCTCATGGCTACCCGGGGCGCCATCGTGGCGGCTCCCCAGGCGCCGGAGCTCATCGACGGCGCCTGGAACTGCCCGCGCGGCTACAAGGTGGTGAGGCAGCTCATAAGGGAGATTTCCGAGACCTGCAACGTCGACGGGAACCGCGTGTACGTGGGCGGCCACTCGATGGGCGGGTACGGCTCGTATTTCGAGGCCGTGTGGTGGCCCGACAGGTTCGCCGCGGCCCTGTCGTCGGCCGGCGGAATCACGGCCGGGTCCGTCTGCGACTTCGAGTCGCTCTACAACACCCCGCTTTTCGTAATCCACGGCACGGAGGACGGCACGCAGGCGCCCATCGATTTCGTGAGGGCGGCCGACAAGTCGATAAGCCTGATGGGGCTCAAGCCGAGGTGCTATTCCTACGTCGAGATACCGGGCGAGGGGCACTCATTCCCCGACAAATGGCGCAAGGAAGCCGTCGACGGCATGCTGAAGCGCACGAGGGAGCCCTACCCCAGGAAGGTGGTCTGCGTCTGCCCCGCGTACTGGAGCTCGGAGCCGTCCCGCGCGATGGGCGGCGAGCCGGCGTCCAGGGCCTTCTGGGTGGAGATTCTCGAGAGGTCCGGGCCCGACTTCAATTCCCCCGCGAAGGTCGTGGCGGAATGGGGCGCCGAGCCCAACGCCATATCCGTGACCACCCCTCCGGTGAAGAGGATAAGGCATTCCGGTCCCAGGGACGTGAACGTCTCGGTGATGGACATGCCCAACTGCGTCGTGAAGATTGGAATCTGCCTCTCGGAGGACTTCGTGGACCTGTCGAAGCCGGTGAAAATCACGCTCAACGGGCGGGTGGCCTTCGACGGTCTGGTCGACAGGTCGGCGGAGTTCCTGGCCGAGAACCTGGCGGCCACGGGGGACCTCGCGATGCCCTTCAGCGCCAGGGTCGTGATAGGCGCGAGGTGAGCGGGGCCGGTCTCCGCGCACCGGCGGAATCGTCAGGACTGGGCCTTCCTTCTGCGCCTCTCCGGCCGGTCCCCCGCCCGGGCCGACGCCTCCTTCGCCGCAGTGTCGGCCTGGACGTTCCGCAGGTTGTAGTAGTCGGTCACCCCGATGTTGCCCTCCTTGAACGCCTGCGCGATGGCCTTGGGGACCTCGGCCTCGGCCAGAAGGATTTTCGCCCGGTTCTCCGCGGCCGCGGCCATCATCTCCTGCTCCTTCGCGCCGGCCATCGCGAGCCGCTCCTCCGCCTTGGCCTTGGCGGCCCTCGCCTCGGATTCGGCCTGCTCGGCCGCGAGCCGGGCCAGGACGTTCTCGCCGGGGACGGCCTCGAGGATGTGGAAGGAGAGAATCTCGAAGCCGCCGCCGTCGTCCAGGCCCATGGACATGACCTTTCCGGCGATGGCCCTGGGGTTGCGCACGACCTCCCTGTGGGAGTCCTCGGATCCCAGGACCGACGCGAGGGCCTCGGAGACCCTGGCGACGAGGGTTTCCTCGGATGCGGAGGCGAACTTCTCAATCCTGCCCTGGACGGTCATCCTGGCGCGGACCTTGAGTTCGATGCCGTCGCCCGCCACGGCCGAGAGGCTCTTCGCGGAGGCATGCGCATCGGGGATGTCGATGACGGCGGGGTTGAGGCAGCGTCTCACGGCATCGTGGGGGTTGCGGCCGGCGAGGCTCAGCGCCGCGGCGGACTTGAAGTCGAGCTTGAGGCCCGCGTTGGCGGCGGCGGCGAGCGCGCGGACCACGTCGAGCACCGATCCGCCCGCTGCGTGGAGCGTCTCGAGGTCGACTACTCCGGCGTGAACCCCGGCGCGCGAGGCCTTGATTTTCGCCCGCACTATGACGGACGGGGGTATCCCCTTGAAGAGCATCCGGAGGAGGTCCAGGAAGCCGATTCCGGCGTCGGCGAACACGGACTTGAGCCAGAGCCCGGTCAGCCAGAGCAGGGCCAGGACGACAATCGCGACGGCGGCCGAGGCCAGGACCGCGAGCGCGAACAGCACGCACTCGGCCCAGAAAGACACGAGAAGCGCGAAGGCGGCGCACATGGCGATTCCCCCACAATCCGGCCGAGCCGGGGCGAAGCGGCCTGCAGGCACCGGCCCGGCCGCGTTATACCACGCGCCTCCGGGGCGGAAAAAGGAATATTTCGCCTTTTCGCCGGGCGGCCTCCCGGCGCCGGAACCGGGCGCAATACGGGCCCGGCCCGGTCTTCGGATTCCGGGGGTTCCGCCGGACCGAGCTTGACGAGCGGCGAGGCGGGAAATTAGAATTCCCTTACCTCTCGAGTTGAATGCGTGTCATGTATGGTTTCCTCGTTCAAGCACACCGTGGGCATCTACGAGCTCGACATCTACGGTCATGCGAACCACGTCCAGTATCTCCACTGGCTCGAGGAGGGACGGGAGAGGCTCATGCGGCAGAAGGGCATGTCCTTCATATCGTTCGGGGAGGCGGGGAGGCGGCTCGTCATCGCCAACGTCGGCCTCGACTTCAAGGCCCCCCTCAGGGCCGGCGAGGAGATTTCAGTGGAGACCTCGATAGAGAAAGTCGGCAGGACCTCAGTCAGGTTCGGCCAGAGGATTTCCGGCGCCGTCGCGGGCCTCGCCCTCGAAGGGTCGGTGACGATGGTGTTCGTCGATTCGGCCGGGAAACCGGCCGAAGTGCCGGAATCGTTCAAGAAGGCTTTCTGTTGATCCGTGCCCGGGGGAGCCGGAACGCCCTTCCAATGGAGGACGGCAATGACCGATCTGATACAGGCGCTGAACCGGGAGTTCAAGGACATCCTGTTTGAAATCGACAGCCCGCCCGGCCCCGCGCGCGAGGAGATGCGCAAGCTGGAGGACGGGCTGGCCAAGGAGCGCTGCCTGGCCCAGGGCAAACCGCTGCCGACCAGCCTCAAGCCGTGCTTCGTGCCGAGGAGCAGAATCGAGTACGTCGAGGAGGTGGTGGTCAGCCTCATGGACGCGCTCGAGAAGGTGATAGACCTCTATTTCGGGACCGAGGAGCACCGCGCCCTCTTCGAGGTCGGCGACGCGGAGAAGGAACTCCTCGCCGCTGAAAGGGCGTTCCCGGGCAGAAGCGTCGTCTTCTCGCGCGCCGACACGTTCATGGAGGGGGATTCCCTGAAGTTCCTCGAGTTCAACTGCGAAAGCCCCGGCGGCGCCTATTTCACCGACGTCCAGGTCGGGTTCCTCGCCGAGACCGAGCCCATCAGGCTCATGCAGAGGAAGTACCCGTTCAGCCACGAGCCTTTGGTGCCGCAGGTCCTGGAGACCCTTCTCGCGAGGTACGAGGAGTGGGGCGGGGCGCGCGCCAACCCCACGATCGCGGTAATCGGCGACCCGTCGTCGCCCATGGCCTCCGAGCTCGTCCTGTTCGGCGAGTACTTCAACCGCCAGGGCTTCAGCGGCTTCAACGCCGCGCCGTCGGAGCTAGAATACGACGGCAACGTGCTCTCGCGCGGCGGCGTCCCAATCAACATCATCTACAGGCGTTTCGCCGTTTCCGACCTCGTCGCGGACGCGGCCGGCACCGCCGCCCTGCGAGCCGCCGTCCTGGACGGGAACGTATGCATGGTGAACCCGTTGAGGGCCGGGCTCGGCGACAGCAAGAGCATCCTGGGCCTCCTGTCGGACGAGAGGGTGGCCTCGGTGCTGGACGACAAGCAGAGGGAATTCATCGCGAAGCACATCCCGTGGACGAGGGTGCTCAAGGAGGGCAGGACGACGCATCTGGGCCTGGCGGTGGACCTTCTCGAGTACGTGTCCGCCAACAGGGAGAAGTTCGTGATTAAGCCGGCCCGCGACCACGGCGGCAGGGGCGTGGTAATCGGCAGGGAGGCCGAGAGCAAGGCGTGGTACTCCGCGATTGAGAAGTGGAAGGAGAGGACGATGGTCGTCCAGGAGTACGTCCCTGTCCCGAGGGACGACTATCCGGTCTTCAGCCCGGACCTCGGGTTCGAGATGAAGAGCGTGAACCACAACTTCTTCGTCTTCGACGGGGAGTACGCCGGCGGGTTCGCGAGAATCAGCGGATCGTCCGTAATCAACGTCTCCGCGGGGGGCGGTCTGGTGCCGTTCATGATTGTCGAGGACGACTAGGCCCGGCCGCGGCCCGCTAGAGCTTGCAGGTCCGCTTCGGCCTCATGTCCTCGAGCACGAGCACGTGCGCCTTACCCGGGTCGAGCTGAACGTATAGCCCGACGTCGCAGAGCTCGTCGCCGTCCCTCACGTACACCGTCCCGTCCAGGGCGTCCTTCCAGGTCGTGATTCTGTCCCGCAGGCCGCGAATCTGCACCGGCAGCCAGGCCTTCGACTGCTCCTGGGAGAGGTTGGCCGCGCAGAGCACTGCGCTCCTGCCCTGCAGCTCCCAGCGCCACGCGAGGAGGTTCGACGACGTCCAGTCGGTGCACGAGACGTTCCTGGGCTCGAGCCTGCGCCACTGCCCGGACTTGAGAGTCTCCGACGCGAGCACGGGCAGGAGGGCGGAATACAGGGCCGAAGCCGCCGGATCGGGCTCTTCCGCCGGTCTCCTCGACATCTGCACGGGGAGCCTGGTCCGGGCGCCCTCGGCCTGGCCGTCCTGCAGTAGGCGCGCTCCGGGCAGCGTGAGCGCGACGACCGCGCAGGCCGGCTGCGACTCGGGCTGGAACGCCTTGGCGGCGCGCTCCTCGTCGTGGTTCTCGAGGAACCTCAAACCCCAGTCGAGCCCCTGCGGGTCGCGGCCTATCATGCCGTCAATCTGCCTGATGTCCCTCCTGATTAGGGCGTCGAGAAGGATTTTGTCGTACACGTAGTCGAAGCCGAGCTCGGCGAGACGGTTTTCGAGCCCCCAGTACGCCTCGGCGGTGAAGATGAATCCGGGGTGCTCCTTGCGCACCGCGTCGAGGGACTCGGACCAGAACTCGCAGTTGGCGGGCTCCCCGCCCGGGAAAGGCACGTGGTCCCAGGTCCTCTTGAAGACGTCGGCCAGCACGAGCATGGCCATGTCGCAGCGCAGGCCGTCGCACGACCTCGAGATGGCCGCGAGCTCCTCAATCATCGCGCTCCTCGTCTCCGTGTTGCGGTAGTCGAGCTGGGCCGTGTCGGTCCATCCGTCGAAGAAGGGGTCGCGGCCGTGGGCGATGGTCTTGCGGCCGGCCGACGTGTCCGCCTGGAAGAAGTTCCACGGCCTGTCGGGCGCGTATCCCTCGGGCGCGCAGACGTACAAATCGGGCCTGCTGGTCACCCAGGGGTGGTCGCATGCGGTGTGGTTGGGCACGAAGTCGAGGATGAGGCTCAGGCCCTTCTTGTTGAGCCTCTTCCGGAACCTCTGCATAGCCTCGTCTCCGCCCAGGCCGGGGGCGGTGCGGTACTGGCATATCGAGAAGGGCGAAGAGGTTATGTCCGCGGCGGTCCACCCCGGCAGGGCGGCGTCGAAGTCGCGCCTGAGTCCCTCGTGCGCCTGCGCTATCTCCTTGCTCCTGGTCCCCCTGGTCCATGCGCCCATGAGCCACAGCGCGTCGTATCCCTTCGAAGCGATGTCGGCGACGGCCGAATCCGGGACGGCGTCCAGGGTCCCGGCCGAGCCTTTCTTCTTCGAGGCGAACCCGGCGCACCAGAGCGGGGCGTTGACTTCAAGAACCGAAATGCCTTTCATGTCCGAATCCTCGAAAACGTCTCCTTCGGAAGCGCAGATTATATCGAACGCCGGAAAGCAAGTGTAAAACTTTCGTCACCTCGGAGCGGCGAACCCGCGGCCGGGGCGCGCAAGTGCTTGCCGGCGCTGCGGAAGCGCGCAGGAACAGCGTTACGCAGGCGATACAGAGCGGGCCGCGCCTTTTTTCCTTGACCGGGTTTTTTCCGCACCCTTAGAATCCATCAAGGGGCATGTGCCGGAGCTGCGTCGGGCAGGACGAGGCGATGCAGGCCGCGAATCCCGCCCGGACGGAAATCCCATGCCGGCCCGGCAGCCATGCAATGGCTTGGAAACGCCTCAGAGGCGAAGGAGCTGATATGCGCGCATCCGCGGGTCTCTTCCGTGTCGTTCTGTTGGCGGCCGCTGCGGCGGCGGCGTTGCAGGGCATCGCATCCGCTACTCCGGAGGAGCTCGCGGACAAGCTCACGGCCCTTGCGGGGGACGCGGCGAAGCCGGACGAGGACAAAATCAAGGAGGCCTGCGATCTGCTCAAGAAGGACGAGGCTTCCATGGAGAAGGCCGTCGAGCTCCTCAAGTCGAAGTACGACGAGGGGAGGGGCTTTTTCGAGGAGGAGAAGTGGACGACCGCCGGCCGCGGCCTGTGCCTGTTCGGGATTGCGACGTTGAAGAACGGGAGCATCACCGTGTTCGGCAGCATAAGGCTCATCCTCTGGAACGGGATTTACGACCTCGCTGCGAACAGCGTCCTGCCTCAGGAGGAGAAGCAGAAGGCCGGGGTGGAGCTCGTCCGCGTCTGGAAGCTCCTCATCGACAACCTCTACTCCGAGGTCAAGAACCAGCACGGCAAGCACGAGGCGGAGGGGAACCAGGAGGCGATGTCGCGCGACCTCTCTCAGATGGAGCTCATCGCCGCCGCCGTGGAGGAGGCGCTCAGCCGCAAGGACCTGAAGGAGGACGTCGAGGCGTTCAAGAAGGCAATCAAGGAACTCGAGGAGATGAAGCCCGAGGACAGGGAGAAGGTGAAGAGGGGCGACGACGCGCTCAAGAGGGCGATACACAAGTACGAGGGGCTGGAATACGCCCCCGCCAGGGACGTGTTCAAGCTCGCCTACGATATATTCAAGGAGGTCGGCGCGAAGCGCAAGATGATGTTCGCGGCCTACTGGCTTGCGGTCGTCCACGAGAAGCTCAAGGAGTTCTGGGAGATAAAGGGATTCCTGGAAGAGGCCATCAAGCTCGCCGAGGAGCTGGGCGACACCTCCAAGGTGAAGGAGATGAAGGAATACCAGGAATCGCTCAAGACCAAGGAGAAGGAGGGGGAGTTCACGCTGATTAAATCGCCCCTG
The DNA here is from genome assembly GCA_041308285.1 of Planctomycetota bacterium. GTDB lineage: Bacteria > Planctomycetota > JAKEIC01 > JAKEIC01 > DYIT01 > PPR-0505. The sequence continues at coordinate 13,870 of JBFZBV010000519.1, forward strand.
TCGGACCCCGCGAATTTCGGCAAGGCCGAGCCCGTGGTGAAGCTGAACACGCGCTACGGCAACCCGGTCCCCACGCCGGATCCGAGGAGGTTCGCGGACATCATGTTCTGGAAGAACATCTACATCGCGGACGGCGAGTACCAGGGCAAGCCGGCGGACAAGGTCAAGCTGCCCTTCCCCGGCATACTGTACTGGATTAAGAAGGGCGACCAGATAATTTTCGCCAACAACGACGAGGGGAAGGGCGGCAAGCCGATTAAACTCGGGCTCAAGCCTTCGAAGCAGAGCGTCACCTGCGAGTACTACCACAAGGGCGACTCCCTGAAGCTGAGGTACGATTTCCAGGCGTGCCTCTACAGGCAGGTGAAGGTGTGCGAGCGGACCATCGAGTACCCGGCGGACAACATAGCGTACAACATCAGAATCGTGTCGGACACCTTCAGGGCGGGGACCTTCAAGGGCCAGGATTTCGTGATTTCCGACGACAACGGCAACGGGGTTTTCTCGGACTTCGGCACGGAGGAGAACCCTGCGGCCGAGCACAAGTTCGACATGAAGTTCGAGAGCGCCGACGGGATGTTCGCGGGCAAGGGGTCGAGCGGATATTCCACGATACTCGGGAGCCTCGTGAAGATTGGCGACGCCTATTTCGACCTCGAGCTGAACGAATCCGCCACCGAGGTGACGTTCAAGGAGTACAAGGGCCCCACCGGCAAGGTGTCGGTGGACTTCAAGGGCAATCCGCGCGCAATCGTCAAGCACTTCATCATCGGCCAGAAGGTGGGGGAATCGAAGATATTCTTCGTCAACCTGGGCGAAACAAAGGGGCCGGTGGACGTGCCCGTAGGCGCCTACTTCTTCAAGTTCGCCCTGATTACGTCTCATCCGGACCCGGAAAAGGGATTCAGAATCGAGGTGCACAGGGGCGATTTCCCGGGGTTCAAGGTGGAGGAGAAGCAGACACTGACGCTCGAGTTCGGCGCGCCGTTCAAGTTCAACTACCCCGTCACGTTCGACCCCAACTCGGGCGACGGCACGATTGCGACGTACAACATGACAATCACCGGCTCGAAAGGGGAAATCTACAAAAGATACTGGCCGAAGGTTTTCGCGCCGGAGTACATGATTAAGGACAGCGTGGGCAAGACCGTGGTCAAGGCGAAGATGCGGGCTTTCGAGGAAACCGACGAGCTGCAGCCTGCGGGCGTCGGCGCGGAACTGCTCTACATGCAGCCCCTGTACGTGAAGTTCAAGGCCAAGGCCGGCGTGCATGTGCCGCCGTTCAGAGTCGTCATCTCCGACAGCGGCCCCCTGTTCGGAGTCGTGAAGGACCCGGATTACAGATAGCCCCGGCCCGGACGCCTGCTCGCGCTTCCCTGTGCGGGGCTTTTCCTCCGTACGGGCTGGGATTGCCGGCGGCCACGGCGGCGAACCCGGTCTTCCGAATCGCCATCAGGTTCCGCTTCGCACTCCGCCGCCCTCCCAACTTCAAGTCGGCATGAAAGTTGCACCTGTCATTTGCGGACCGGACTGTTCCGGCCCGGTTGACGATCGTATGTGCATGGAGTATATTTACTTAACATGAACCGCCCGGCCTGGGAAGATGACAAGACGGTTGCAGAGGATTTAAAGAACCTTGAAGACGGCATCCAGGAAGGAGACGGTCTCAGAACCATGAGTTCCGAACAAAACGGATTAGACGGGACCGGAATCAGCAGACAGGAGGCGCGCGCGCGGGAAGAGGATTTCATATCCAGGCTGATTCTCAAGGCGTCGGAGACAGGCGCAATCCTAAACCCCGTAACATCAAAGGAATGCGTCATCCGCAAGGAAGAAGATTCCGAGCGCTGGGATTCGAAACGCGTCGTGAAGGATCTCATGCTCAAACTCGACGTCCTCGACAGGTCCCTGGTCAAGGCAATGCCGCTCAACCAGGGCGTCAGGATTGACGCCGGATCCTCCGGCCTGTTCTCCGGGTTCAAGGCCCAGGTGTCGGTCGTCGGCCAGTGCCTGAGCCCGATTGAGGATTTCCTCAAGTCCGACGTTTCCGCACGGAAAACCCCCTTTTCCGAAGTGGACCGGGCCGTGAAGGCGATTCTGGACGCGAAGCGCGACCACCATTACGTGGGCATTTTCTCGACCACAGGATTCGCCGGCGAATGCCTCGGGAACATCCCCGCCGGGAAGGGGTTCTCCTGCGCGCTGCTCGAGAAAGGCGCGGGATCGGAGTGGACAATCCACGGGGGCGGTTCCGCCGAGTGGCGCGGCGCGGCCGGCATGTTCGATTTCGAGACGAGGCCCGAGAAAGTCATGCGCTGCGCCGCGGCCCTCAAGAGCCATCCGGATCTGAGGCTGCGAGGCGGCCATGTCCAGATAGAAAGGGCGAAGACGGAACTCGGCTTCCCCGCCGACGTGTTCGAGGAGGCCCTCGCGCAAATCGCCGGATTGTCCGGGGAATTCGTCGTCCGCCAGTTCGACGGCGTGAAGATTCTGCAGAAATCGAGGTTCTAGATCACGGCAGGATTCTGCCGGGGAGATCCAGATGAGGATATTGGAGAAGCTCAAGTCCCTGTTCGTCCGCGAGGACATGCCCGAGGATGCGCGCTCGGCGTTCGAGAACGCCGAAACCACGAGGGACCTCCTCAGGAGCCTCGACCTTGTCCTGACCAAGAACGAGATTGAGTTCAACGACATCAAGAAGGAGATTGACCGCGTCGACTCGATTCTGAGGGAGGAGGAGGC